>NZ_JBEXUP010000023.1:0-80374 GCF_040614375.1 Nonomuraea sp. NPDC005983 | reverse complement strand
GGCGGCGCGCCGCGCCGCCGCCTTGATCTATACAGGAACTATTCGGCAGTGCTCGGGTTGTGTTGCGCCGCCTTCTGGGCTTCGGCGATGAGTTCGACGAGGTCGGCTATGAGTTTTGGGCTGGCGGCGATGGTGGCTCGTGCGGTCATGGTGTGTGGGCTGCCGTCGATGTCGACGACGGTGGCTCCGGCTTCGCGGGCGATGAGGACGCCTGCGGCGGTGTCCCATGGGTTGTTGCTGAGCATGATGAGGGCGTCGGTCTTGCCGTCGGCTACCCATGCGAGGTCGATTGCGGCTGATCCGAACATGCGGATGCGTTGGACGCGGGCGGCGAGTTCTTGGGTGAGTGCGAGTCGGGGACGGTTGCGTTCCTGGGCGTTGTCGCCGACGGCGTAGTCGCCTATGGAGACTATGGCGGCGTCCAGGTCGCGGGTGTCGCTGGTTCGGATGTCGGTCTTGTTGGCTTGGGCGCCTGCTCCTTCGGCTGCGGTGTAGCGGGTGCCGAGGAACGGCAGGTCGATGACGCCGAGGGTGGGCGTGTCCTTGTCGATCAGGCCCAGGGAGACGCCGCACAAGGGGATGCCGTGCAGGAAGTTCGCGGTGCCGTCTACGGGGTCGAGTGCCCACATGAGGCCGTTGCCGGTGTGGCTGACGCCTTCTTCCTCGCCGAGGAATCCGATCTCGGGTGTTTCGCGGGACAGGAACTTCCGGACGGCGTGTTCGACGGCGTAGTCGACTTCGGTGGCCATGTCCCGGTCGCCTTTGGCGGTGACGACTCCTGGGGCCTTGGTGCGGATGATCTCGCTGGCGATGGTGGCGGCGTGCTCGGCGATCGGGAGGAGGGTCCGGATGTCGATGGTCATACGGGTCTGCTCCGCTCCCACATTGAGGTGAACACCTGGTCGAAGACGGGGAACAAGCCATCCGCGGCGGTGTTGTCGGTGATCACCAGAGTAGGCGAGTCGACTCCACGAGCTTGAGGCAGGTAGGGCTGAACGACGCACAGCCCACGATCCACGAGGAGGATGTTGAAGCGGATCGTCTCGTCATAAACGTGCAGCTCAAGTCGCTGTGCTGACTCGGGGTCGAGCCGGTCTCGCAATCTGGTCAGCATGCTGATGTTGAGCGCGGTCAACGTCGTCAGCGTCCCGTCGGTGTATCTCTCCTCGGCCTCGCGGGCGCGGATCGCCTCGCCTTTCGGATCGAGGAACAGGCACCGGATCCGGGTGCCGGAGTCCAGCAGGCGCTTGAGCTGGTGATCCGGGTAGCTCTGGCAGATGATGTTGAGGGACAGCCCCGCCGCACTGATCTCTTTCGCGCTGTCGAACAACGTTGACGCCGGATAGGCAGAGGAGAAGGCGGCACGGCTGCTGAACACGGCGGACACGTCGGCCAACTGCGGCCCGACGCAGACTTGGGGCTCGGGGCCGGCGCTTCTGACTGTCTCCGGCTCGGTCCTGGGCGCGGCCACCTCGACGCCGTTCGTCGAGAACAGCTCGTCGGCGGTCTTGCCTGGAAACATCGCCTCCAACACGCGGCAGTGATCGGAGTACGGCAGACCCTTGAGCTCGCCGGTCAGCCAGCGGTGGAGCTGAGCACGACTCGGCCACCCACCCTGCAACGAGGAGTCCACCTTCTTGGCCGCTTTGTCGTACTCCTTGCAGAACGTGCTGTACGTCTGCCAGTGGCGTTGCCTCAGGAGCACCTTCAAAAGGATCTGCCGGTCAGTCATGATCCACGCCTCGGGCTGGGGGCCTTGTAAGCCCAGATTAGCGACGGAGACGAGCGCGGACGAGACAGAGACGAGACAAAGAGACACCTGAATGATCACAGACGGTACTCGCGGGCGGTCGAGACGTGACAGGTGATCGGGCAATCCTCACTGCATGACTGCGCGATGTGACTCCTGCTCGGGGCGGGGCTGGAAGTACGTCAGCCTTCGCCGCGCCGTGGTGGCCGCCGAGAGCCCCGGTGACACCGCCCCCGGCGAACAGCAACGGGCGGACTGCTGGCGATGCGGCGGAACTGGGACGGTAGGTGGATCCTCATGATCGTGATGTCCGATTGCCTGAGCCCTCACGTTGCCATGGCTCGGGGTGATCACATGCGCCTCGTCTGGCGGGATCCGTTCAAGGCGGAAAGCCGAGTCCGGGTGGTCTCATGGACCTGTGGGTGTCGCGCCACCGTGTACGAGCTGTGCCATGCGGGTGGCGCTGCCTACATCCGTCGAACCATCCAGCTCGAGGGCGCTCCTGAAGTCCAGGAGACCTATCGTTGGCTGTTCAGAGAAGCCGAAGAGGTGTGGAGAGCGCTTCTGAGCGGCGAGGCGCGATAGGCGGTTCGGTGCAACGTTGTCCATACCGTCGCATCTCGGGGCCGGTGGGGACTGCTGTAGCGCAGACAGACAGTCCCCACCCCTCCGAACTCCCTGCCCGCAGAGGGGGAGACAGGAGCAGGGTCCGCAGCTAGACTTCACGACAAGTCGAGTTGTTGGATGGTCGTCATGTCGTCTGAAGAGTTCGCGCCCCCGAAGTACGCTCAGATCGTCCAGGCGATCAGGCGGAAGATCGCGGACGGCACCTATCCGCCGGGGTCCCAACTTCCGTCCGAGACGCAGCTTGTTCGCGAGTTCCGTGTGAGCCGGCCGACCGTCGTGCGGGCGCTCCAAGTGCTCCAGCTCCGAGGCGTGATCGAACGGGAGCACGGCAAGGGTTCCTTCGTGAAGGCGGCCTCGCCCGACTTGGCGGAGGAGAGTACCCGACCTGGGCGAGCTGTGCTCGACCGAGTGGAAGTCGACGAGAATGGCTCGCTTGTGGATGCGGGTCCTGTCGTCGCGCCCGCCCCTGTGGCGAAGCTCCTTGACGTTCCTGACGACTCTCTTCTGGTACGGCGGCGTGTCCTGTTCCACGATGGCGAGCGGTCAACCGACCTCGTCACCATCTGGTGTGCAGCCGGTCTAGCGGACGGAACGGACCTCGGCGCGGCCGAACTCCTCGAAACGAGCATCAGGCAGCATCTCCAGGCCTCCAAGGGGTTGAAGCTCCAACATGTCGTGGAACGCCTAAGCGCTCGACACCCCACTGCCGACGAGGCCAAGCTTCTGGACTTGCGCAAGACGGCGCCGGTCCTCGGGGTGCTGGCGAGCGTTTTCAATGGCGGCGGCAGGCCCGTTCTCGTTGTGGATCTGGTGCTTCCCGGCGCTCTCCATGAACTGGAAGACGCTTACTCGATCTGAGCCTCCGCTGGAGTGAACTGCGCAAGGATCATGTAGGCGTCCGGTGCCTCGTGATATCCGGCCCGGACGACGTGACGCCCCATGGGCAGGTTGATCCGTAGGTGCACCTCTCCTTGGAGGTACTCATGTCCGTAAACCGAATCAAAGAGGATCAATGGCTCGCTGACATCCCACGTCAGCTCATCGTCCCAGGCCACTTTCCCTGATTCCACAGCATTCGAAGCTGCCTCCACGAGCGCGGCGGTCGAGTCGGCAGCGATCCATCGGACGAGAACGCGTTGTCGCGGTAAGAATGTCGCGAGGCCGGGGTGGTCTCCAAAAACCAGAGCTTCGACCGGGCTCACCTCGATGAGGTCGATATACCCATCGACTTCGCAAGCGCGGCCATAGTCGCCTTCATTGTCCGGGTAATCCCGTGGCGACCCCTGCCAGTACTGGCAGGCGGACTCGGGAATGACGATGTGGGGTCCGCCTAATGTTGAGACCCAGGTCAGCCCTGCCGTTTCGTCCGAGCTTGCGCCATTTTGTGCCATGCCGATCAGAGTAAAGGCCGCAACCCGTTTAAATAATCTCGTCAACTCGTGTTATCGAGTGCCTGAGAGTGGGGTATCTTGACGACAGCTCGACAAGTCGAGTTAGCGACAAGACGACCACCCAAGGAGTACTCCTCATGGCACTGCAAGGTCCGATCCCCGTCACGTTCGACATGGTCTTCCCGCACGGCTGCTACATCGTCGGAGAGGTCGAGCCCGTCAAGGACTTCGACGCCTCCACGAGCGGGCGCTTCGTCCAGGCGCGTGACAAGCAGACGGGTGAGCTCGTCTGGCAGGTCACGGTCATGGACGCGGACCCGTCGCTCAAGGCCGCGCAGAAGACCGTGGCAGTGAAGGTCCTCAGCCCGGTGCAGCCGGTTCCTCCGGCTCCGATGCCGGGGCTGCCGTTCACGCCGGTCGAGTTCGACCACGTCACGGTTACGCCGTACGTCAACCAGTCGGGACGGCTGGCGTACTCGATCCGGGTCCGTGAGATGCGGGCTCCACGCGCCGCCGCGAAGACGACAGCAAAGGACGCTGCCTGACGCTCAGCGGGGCCGCAGGAAGCGGCAACTTCCGGCGGCCCCTCGTTCTCCCGCACACACCACATGCTTGGAAGGACTCCAGCGTAATGTTCAAGAGGATGCCCGGCGACGAGCCGCACCGCATCGTCTCCACCACCCCCGACACGGCGGTGGTCTTCAAACCCGCCGTGGTCCAGACCCCGGCCTTCATCACGTTCGTCATCTACGGCTGGCGCTTCGCGTCGGCGCTGATTCTTACGATCTGGCGTCACCCGGTGGCGGTCGCCGTGCCCGTGGCTCTGGGATTCACCTGGAGCCGGTACGGCTGGCTGCTGGCGACGTCCGTGTTCGGGCTCGTCGTCCTGGCTCTTCTCGCCTGGGCTTCTATCGACCTGGCTTCGTTCGCCAGTCTCGTCGGCCGGCGGCTGTTGGCCTGGTGGCGGTTGATGTGGGTCTACCGCCGTCACTGGCAGTCGGTCATGGACGTCTCCGGCCTGGCCAAGCGTGTGCACGGCCGCGGCTACCTGCCCCGGCTGGTCCGCGTCCAGTGCGACGGCTGGGCCGACCGGATCACTGTCCGGATGCTCAAGGGGCAGGCGGTCAAGGACTGGGCCGACCGTACTGACAACCTCGCCCAGGGCTTCGGCGCAACCTCTTGCCGGGTCGCCCTGGTCAAGGGCGGGCTGTTGCTGCTCACCTTCCCGCGCAGTGATCCATTGGCCGCGCCGATACCAGCGCTCCCCATCCCGGACGAGGCGATGGTCGGGCCGGTCGAGATCGGCAAGCAGGAGGACGGCAGGCCGTTGAGGCTCAAGGTTCACGGCACGCACGTCCTGATCGCGGGCGCGACCGGGGCGGGCAAGGGCTCCTTCCTATGGGACACGATCCGCGGCTTGCTCCCGGCCATGCGGGCGGGCCTGGTAGAGGTCTGGGCGCTCGATCCGAAATCGATGGAGCTGTCCTACGGGCGAGAGCTGTTCCAGGGCAGGTATGCCGCTGATCCGGCTGACTGCGCCGACCTGCTGGACGAGGCCGTCAACGTCATGCAGAAGCGCGCGGCCCGCTTCTCCGGCCTCCAGCGCTCCCACGTCCCGACCATTGAGGACCCGTTCGTCCTGGTCCTCGTCGACGAGGTGGCCTTCCTGACCGCCTACCAGCCCGACAAGCACCTCAGGCACCGCATCTCCGCCGCGCTGGCCACGCTCGCCACTCAGGGCCGTTCGGTCGGTGTGGGGGTCATGGCGGCCTTGCAGGACCCACGCAAGGAGGTCATGAACATCCGCAACCTGTTCCCGGACAAGATCGCGCTCCGGCTGGATGAGTCCGAACAGGTGGACATGGTCCTCGGCGAAGGCGCTCGGGATCGCGGTGCCCTGGCTGATCACATCTCGCCGGTTCCCGAGTTGGGCGCGGGCGTGGCTTACATGCGCCTCGAAACCTCGTGCGAACCGATCCGGGTCCGTGCGGCCTACGTCTCCGACTCCGACATCCGGCAGATGGTCGCCCTCTTCACCGAAAGGGGTGAGGCCGCATGACGCTCGCTCACTTCCTCGACGGCCTGCGCTGCTCCAACTGCGCGGAGCTCAACGTCCTGTGGCTCGACCCGATCCGCGCCCTGGCCAAGTGCCGCGAGTGCGGACAGCTCGCGCTCGCGTTCCCCGAGATGGGAGAGGAGGTCCGTTGACTGATCGCAAGACTCCGCGCGCCGTCCGCATGGCTCAGCCGCTCGCGCGTGACGTGGCCGAGGAGATCGCCAAGCTGCACGGCGTCTGCATCCGGCCTGTGGCGCTCAAGCGGCTCGACATGGCCACTGGGAGGACGGAGGTCGTCGATGTCCCGTGTGGCTCTCCGCTGGAGAGCAAGTGCCCTCCCTGCGCCAAGCGCAACAAGCAACTTCGCATGGCCCAATGCCGGGAGGGTTGGCACCTCGACGAGGAACCGGTCATCACGCCCGACGAGGCGACCGACGAACAGCGCTGGCTCGTCGAGTTCCGCGCTGACATCCAGGCTCAGCGAGATGGCGCGGAAAAGGCCGGCGGCGACACCACCGACTTGGACGCGGTACTCACCGGGCTCGACATAGAGATAAACGAGGCCGGGATGCGGGGGAGCGTCCTGGGACGTACGGCTCCCAAGCGGGTCCGCTCGACCAAGCGCCGCCAGGACGCCCCCAACCTGCCCAAGCGCAAGATGGCCAGCACCACGCTAGGGCGGACCTTCGAGGCTGCGGACGGCAAGATCTACCGGCCCTCGCTGTTCGTCACGCTGACCCTGCCGAGCTACGGGAAGGTCTGGAACGGCGCTCCCATAGATCCGGACGGCTACGACTACGCGCGGGCGGCTCGCGATGCGCTGCACTTCTCCAAGGTGGTCGATCGGTTCGTGCAGAACCTACGTCGCGTCGCTGGTTACGACGTGCAGTACTTCGCCACGGTGGAGCCTCAGAAGCGGCTCGCTCCGCACCTGCACATGGCGATCAGGGGCACCCTGCCTCGGTCGGAGATCAAGCAGATCGCCGCAGCCACCTATCACCAGGTCTGGTGGCCACAGGCCGACAAGGTCGTCTTCGATGGCGACCACCTTCCCATCTGGGAAGAGGGCGTCGGCTACCTCGATCCCGACACCGGCGAAGTTCTCACCGCCTGGGACGAGGCCCTCGACCAGCTCGGCGAAGAACCGTTGCACGTGATCCGCTTCGGTGATCAGGTGGACGTCAAGGGGGTGCTCGCGGGCTCAGGCGACGCTGACCAGTGCATCCGCTATCTGTCCAAGTACCTGACCAAGGCGCTCGGGGACACCCTCGACGGCCAGGCCCAGCGAGAGCACGCGGCCCGCTTCGTCGACGCCCTGCGCTACGAGCCGTGCTCGCCGACCTGCTCGAACTGGCTGCGGTACGGCGTCCAGCCCAAG
Source organism: Nonomuraea sp. NPDC005983 (assembly GCF_040614375.1). Taxonomy (NCBI): domain Bacteria; kingdom Bacillati; phylum Actinomycetota; class Actinomycetes; order Streptosporangiales; family Streptosporangiaceae; genus Nonomuraea; species Nonomuraea sp. NPDC005983. The sequence continues at coordinate 73,172 of NZ_JBEXUP010000023.1, read as the reverse complement.
GGCGCCAAGCCGGGGATGGCTCCCGGCCGGTGCCGCTCCAAGGCCCACAAGCCCGAGCACCTGGGCTACGCGGGCCGCCGCGTCCTGGTCTCGCGGAAGTGGTCGAACAAGACGCTGGCCGAGCACAAGCAGGACCGCCGTACCTGGGTCCTTGAAGCCCTCGGCCAACCCGATGAGCCGACAGATCCGCACCGCTACGTCTGGCGCCCCGTCAGGGCCGGTGATCCCGACCTCGCCCCGATCGGTGTCCGGCTCCTCCGGTCCATCGCCGAACGCCAGCGATGGCGTGCCCACCTGAGACAGCTCGAAGAACAGAGTCTTTCGGCAAATCCGGCAGCGGCCTGAAGGGAGGTAGACCTTGGACCAACTGTTCACCGTTCCGGAGGCGGCCGAGCTGCTGCACACCTCGGATCGCTTCGTCCGCCGACTGATCGCCGAACGGCGCATCGAGTTCGTGAAGGTCGGGCGGCACGTCCGCATCCGCGAATCAGCACTGATCGCTTTCGTTGTCGCGGGCACCGTCGCGCCTATGACGACCTTCGAGGCAACTGGGAGGGCGGCCTGATGGCGAACAAGGACAACCACCGCCGTTTCGGCAACATCCGGAAGCGCGAGTCAGGGCGCTACCAGATCCGCTATCCGGCCCCTGACGGTCGCATGAGGACAGGCACGGAGACCTACGAGCGCAAGTCGGATGCGGAGCGGGCGCTGTCACTCATCGAGGCGCAGATGATCAGAGGGGAGTGGACCGACCCGGAGCGCGGCAAGGTCAAGCTCAAGGACTATGCCGAGACCTGGATCGACCAGCGCCCTGGCCTGCGGCCTCGGACGGTCGATCTCTACCGCTGGCTGCTCAAGAAGCACATCACCCCGTATCTCGGCAATGTGCAGGTGGCCAAGCTCTCCACGTCCACCATTCGGCAGTGGAGAGCAGACCTCCTCGGCAACGGCGTGTCGGTGGGGATGGCGGCCAAGGCGTACAGGCTGCTGCGGGCGGTGCTGATGACCGCTACCGAAGATGACGGGATCATCGCGAAGAATCCATGCCGGATCCGCGGGGCCGGTGACGAGCACGCGGAGGAACGCCCGGTGCTCTCCGTCGCGCAGATCTTCGTGCTGGCTGATCGTGTGGGGCGGCGGCCCGTCGGCAACGTCCGGAAGGTCAAGGACCGCGTCTACCGGCTGCGCTTCCAGCGGCACGGCGAGATGCGCACGCATCCGGAGGTCTTCCTCACCCGTGTGGAGGCTGAACGGGCGCTGTGGAAGATGGGGAGGGACGGCAGGGCGGACGTCACGCATGACCGCCGATTCCGCGCCATGGTCCTGCTGGCCACCTTCGCGAGCCTGCGGTGGGGTGAGGTCAGTGCGCTACGCCGGATGGACGTCGATCTCGATGCGAGGACTGTCCGTGTCCGGATGGCGTATGTGGAGCGCTCGTCCGGCGGCCTGGTGCTCGGGCCGCCCAAGTCCAAGGCTGGTCGTCGGACGGTGGGCATCCCGCAGAGCATTGTCCCCATCCTCCGAGAGCACATGGACACCTACGTCCAGCACGAGCCGGGCTCGCTCATGTTTCCGGGCGCGAAGGGCGGTCCGCTGCGACGGAGCGGCTTCAATAGCCGCACGCGGTGGGTCGATGTGGTCGCGGAGATGGGTCTCTGCGGGCTGCACTTCCACGACCTGAGGCACACGGGGAACATGCTGGCCGCCGAGTCGGGCGCGGGCCTCAAGGACCTCATGGCGCGCATGGGGCACGACAACGTACGAGCTGCGATGATCTATCAGCACGCGGTCAGAGGCGCGGACAAGACGATCACCGACGCGATTGATAAGCAGCTCGAAGCGCACGAGGACGGCGGAGCGGCGGGAGCTCGTTGAAGCGGGGTGATCGGGGGCTAATGGCCCGTTAATGGCCCGAGAAGATCAAACAAGTTCAGAGAAGATCAAGGCCCGGGTTGGGATTCTCATCCTGACCTGGGCCTTCGCAGTGAGAGCGGGTGACGGGAATCGAACCCGCGCTGTCAGCTTGGGAAGCTGATGTTCTGCCATTGAACTACACCCGCATGGGCCGAAGCCGCGCCCCTACTCTAGCGGAAAGTCGGCGTACTTCAGCAAGCCAGCGGCGCCCGAGTACGTGCGCGCCACGCGGTAGGTTGCTCAACGTGCTGCTATCCGACCGTGACATCCTTGCCGAGATCGACAACGGACGGCTCGCGCTGGACCCCTTCGAGCGGGAAATGATCCAGCCGTCGAGCGTCGACGTCCGGCTTGACAGGTATTTCCGGGTCTTCGAGAACCATAGATATCCACACATCGACCCGTCGATCGAACAGCCAGATCTGACCCGCATGGTGGAGCCCGCCGGTGATGACCCGTTCATCCTGCATCCTGGCGAGTTCGTGCTGGCCTCGACGTACGAGGTGGTGAGCCTGCCCGATGATCTGGCGTCGAGGCTGGAGGGGAAGAGCTCTCTGGGCCGGCTGGGCTTGCTGACGCATTCGACGGCGGGGTTCATCGATCCGGGGTTCAGCGGCCATGTGACACTGGAGCTGTCGAACGTGGCGACGTTGCCGATCAAGCTCTGGCCGGGCATGAAGATCGGGCAACTGTGCCTGTTCCGGTTGAGCTCTCCGGCCGAGCATCCGTACGGGTCGCAGAAGTACGGCTCCCGCTACCAGGGGCAGCGCGGGCCGACTCCGTCGCGGTCCTTCAGGAACTTCCATCGGACGAAGATCTGACACGGATCTGACACGGCAAGGCACAGAAAGTGGCCCGAACCTCGGTGTCCGTGGGACATGTGCCGGGTAGCCACAAGGAGAACATGACATGAAGTTCGCATTTCGCCTGGTAAGCCGTACTCTCTTCACGGACCATCCCCGCACATCTGGAGAACGACGTGCGCCTGCGTCTCACGCCACGTGAGGACAGCTACTACGACCTGTTCGCGGATTCCGCGAACAACCTGGTCACGGCATCACGCCTGCTTGTGGAGATCATCAGCGATGGCTCGGACCGGGAAGCCCTGGCCGAGAAGATGCGCGCCTGCGAGCACGCCGGTGACGAACGCACCCATGCGATCATGAACCGGCTCAACGAGAGCTTCATCACTCCCTTCGACCGGGAGGACATCTACCGCCTCGCCTCCAACCTCGACGACGTCATGGACGCCATGGAGGCCGCGTCCGACCTCATCGTGCTCTACCAGCTCGACCACCTGCCCAAGGACGTCGTCCGGCAGGTCGAGGTGCTGGAGCGGGCCGCCGAGCTGACCGCCGAGGCCATGCCGCGGCTGCGGTCGATGAAGAACCTCAACGAGTTCTGGATCGAGGTCAACCGGCTGGAGAACCAGGGCGACCAGGTCTACAGGCGGCTGCTGGCCAAGCTGTTCAGCGGTGAGTACGACGCGCTCACGGTCATGAAAATGAAGGAGGTCGTCGACGCGCTGGAAGAGGCCGCCGACGCCTTCGAGCACGTGGCGAACACGGTCGAGTCGATCGCGGTCAAGGAAAGCTGACTTCGGTGGACCTCACGCTCGCCCTCGTCATGGGCGTGGTCGTCATCGCGCTTGCCTTCGACTACACCAACGGGTTCCACGACGCGGCGAACGCCATCGCGACGTCGGTCTCGACCAGGGCGCTCACCCCCAGAGCCGCGCTGTTCATGGCCGCGGCGATGAACTTCATCGGCGCGCATCTCGGCATCCAGGTGGCACAGACAGTCGGCAAGGGCATCATCGACGCCCCCAGCGGCCCGCACGGCCTGGTCATCGTGGCTTCGGCGCTGATCGGCGCGATCTGCTGGAACCTGATCACCTGGTACTTCGGCCTGCCCTCCTCCTCCAGTCACGCGCTCATCGGCGGCCTGGTCGGCGCCGCGCTGGCCTCCACCAGCGTGGTGCACTGGGACGGCGTGATCACGAAGGTGGTCATCCCGATGGTCCTGTCGCCGCTGATCGGCTTCTCGCTCGCCGCGGCGATCATGATCGCAATTTATTGGATCTTCCGCAACAGCCAGCCCGGCAAGACCAACCGCGGCTTCCGCCACGCCCAGACCGTCTCGGCCGCCGCGATGGCGCTCGGGCACGGCCTGCAGGACGCGCAGAAGACGATGGGTGTGATCTTCCTGGCGCTCACCGTCGGCGGCTACGCGAGCGCGAACGCGGAGATCCCGCAGTGGGTCATCCTCGCGTCCGCGGGCGCGATCTCGCTGGGGACGTACGCGGGCGGCTGGCGCATCATGCGGACGCTCGGTCGCCGCATCATCGCGCTGGACCCGCCCCAGGGGTTCGCGGCGGAGTCGGCCGCGGCGGTCGTCCTGTACGGGGCGGCCATCGCCTTCGGGGCGCCCATCTCCACCACGCACACGATCACCACAGCGATCATGGGCGTGGGGGCCACCAAGCGGCTGTCGGCCGTGCGGTGGGGGGTGGCCGGCAACATCGTGACGGCGTGGGTCCTCACGATTCCCGCGGCTGCCCTGGTGGCTGCTCTGTCGTACTTCGCGCTGCACTGGATGGTGGAGTAGCGGCGTACATCACGTCCACGTCCCAGCGGTCGAACCCCAGGGACTCGTAGAGCCTGATCGCGGCCGTGTTGGCCTCGTCCACGTAGAGCATCGCCTGGGCGAGGCCGCGCGAGCGCAGGTGGCTCAGCCCGGCCAGGGTGAGCGCCCTGCCCAGCCCGGTGCCCTGCTGTGAGGGGTCGACGCCGACCACGTAGACCTCGCCGAGCGGCTCGTGGCCGTGTTCGGACGAGCCGTGGACCTTCGTCCAGTGGAAGCCGACGAGCTGGTCGTCGCGGACGGCGAGGAAGAACCCGGCCGGGTCGAACCAGGGCTCCGCCTCGCGCTGGAGCAGGTCGTTGGCCGTCCACGAGCCCTGCTCCGGGTGGTGGGCGAAGGCCGCGGCGTTCACCTTGAGCCACGCCTCCTCGTCCTGGCCCGGGACGAACGTGCGCAGCCGCACCCCGGCGGGCAGGTCGAAGGCGGTCAGCGGCGCGTACAGCGAGCGGCGCATCTGCCACAGCGAGCGCACCCGCTCGAAGCCCGAGGACGCGGCCAGCGCCCCCGCGCCCGCGTGGTCGCCGTGCGCCCACAGCCGCAGCCGCCCGCCGGTCAGGTCCAGGACGGCACGGAGCAGCTGCTCGCCGTGCCCCTTGCGGCGGTATGCCGGGTGGATGACGAGTTCGCCGCTCGGCCCCTCGACCTCGTCCGTCGGGTCCACGTGGGCGTATCCGGCCAGCACGCCGTCGGCGTGGAGCAGCAGCGAACGGACGCGTGGATCGCCGCCGTAGCGTAGGTGCAGCATGACGTGCTCGTTCAGCGGACGGACGCCGTCGGCCTCCGTCGCCGCTTCCACGACACCTAGGACGTCGGTGATTTCCTGGTCATCAAGTCGTTCTCTGATCTCCACGTGCGTTGTCACAGTCCGAACTCTAAGCGTCTGACTGGCAAATAACGCCATGTGGCAGTCCGACGAATCGTTACCTTTGGGACATTGGCTGCATAGGTTGCCACCGTAACGTCTTGGGGCATGATGTCTCGTTCCCTCCTCCGGCTGGTGCTGGCCGGAGCCGTCGCCACGGGTGGTGCCCTGCTCGCCGCCGTTCCGGCGGACGCGAGCAACGCACCCAAGACGGTCCCCGTCCGCCTGCTCGCGCTCAATGACTTCCACGGCAACCTCGAGCCGCCGACCGGCAACTCCGGAAGGATGGTCGACGAGCACGGCAACACCGTCGACGCCGGCGGGGCCGCCTACATCGCCGCGCACATGAAGGCGCTGACCGACAAGAACACGATCGCCGTGGCCCAGGGCGACCTGATCGGCGCGTCGCCGCTGATCTCGGCGGCCTACCACGACGAGCCGTCGGTCGAGTTCCTGGGCAAGCTCGGACTGAAAGTGGCCGCGGTCGGCAACCACGAGTTCGACGAGGGCTACGCCGAGCTGCGCCGGATCATGAAGGGCGGCTGCCACCCGGTCGACGGCTGCTCGCCCGCCGGCCAGTGGACGGGCGCCAAGTACGACTACGTCGGCGCGAACGTGCTGTTCAAGAACGGCGACGCGAAGTCCGACGCGCTGGAGGGGCTCGGGCACGCCGGCCAGATCACGAAGCTGATGAAGGACTGGGGCGTGCCCGCGCTCCCGCCGGTCAGCATCCAGTGGATGAACGGCGTGCCGATCGGCTTCATCGGCCTGGTCACGCAGACCACGCCGAACATCGTCTCGTCCGACGGCATCAAGGACCTCAAGTTCGTGGACGAGGTGAAGGCCGCCAACATGGCCTCCAAGCTGCTCAAGCTGGTGGGCGTCAAGGCCCAGGTCGTGCTCGTGCACGAGGGCGACCAGGTGACGGCCGGCCAGTCGCCGGACGCGTGCAGCGCGGTCCCCGGCGCGGGCAACCGCATCGCCACCCAGGTGGACCCGGAGATCGACGTGGTGCTCAGCGGCCACTCGCACCAGGCGTACCTGTGCAAGGTCAAGGACCCGGCCGGCCATGACCGCCTCTACTCGCAGGGCGGCTCGTTCGGGCGCGTCATCACGCAGGTGGACCTCAAGGTGGACGTCAAGTCCCGGGACATCGACAGGGCCTCGGTCGTGGCGGACAACCACGTGGTGACCCGCACGATCGAACCGGATGGCGACATCAACGACTTCGTGAAGCTCTGGAAGGACAACGTGTCGTCCGTCGCCGACAAGCCCGTCGGCAAGATCACCGAGGAGATCACCAACAAGGCTGTTCCGAGCGGCGAGTCCCCTCTGGGCAACCTGATCGCCGACGGCCAGCTCGCGGCCACCAAGGCCGGCGGCAACGCGCAGATCGCGCTGATGAACCCGGGCGGCGTCCGGGCCCCCCTGTCGTACAAGGGCGAGGGCGTGGTCACCTACGGTGACGCGTTCACCGTCCAGCCCTTCAACAACCTCCTGCAGGTCGTCACGCTGACGGGCGCGCAGCTCAAGACGGTGCTGGAGCAGCAGTTCACCGGGGGCCCGAACAACCAGGCCTTCACCAAGATCCTGCAGCCCTCGGCGAACCTGACCTACACCTACAGCAACTCCGCCGCCTGGGGCTCGAAGGTCTCCGACATCCGGATCGACGGGCAGCCGGTGACGGACGCGCAGCAGATCCGGGTCGCGGTGAACAACTTCCTCGTCGGCGGCGGTGACGCCTTCGCAGCCTTCAAGGACGGCAAGGACCTGTGGAGCGGCCCCCTGGACATCGACGCCTTCGTCGATCAGCTGGGCAAGGACAACCCCATCGCCCCGCCCGCCACCAACCGCATCAAGGTCGTCGACTGACCTCTCACCCAGATGAAGGGCCCGCTTCTCTTCTCTTCTAGTCGGCATCGACTCCCGGACCGGACGACGATGGCGTAACGGCCGCAAGCCGATCGGCAAGCACGTGGGGGGCCACCGATCACATCGGTGGCCCCTCCCGCTGCCGGCCCGGCGCGGGAAACCCCTGATGACCGGCGCCGAGCCCGGCGGGTAGAGCCTGCAGTGCCGGACGGTGTGATCGAGTTGGACCTGCCCATGTGCGCCCTTTCGAGAAGCGGGCCCTTCCGCTACCCGAGCAGCAGCGCCGTGACGAACTGGAGCAGGTGCCAGGCGACGTAGGCGCCGAGCGAGCAGAACGCCCACTCCTTGGCCCTGGTGACGCGGGAGATCCAGCGCAGCGCCTCCACCGGGTCGCGGCGCTCGCGGACCGCCCGTGCCAGCAGGAGCGCGGACGCCGCCCAGGCCGCGGTCGAGCCCGCCAGCAGGCCGAGCGCGAGGGCGAGCAGCGGGCCCCGGGAGGGCGGCAGGTCGGCGGGCAGGAGCTGCCTGGTCCAGGCCCCCAAGACGCCGGCCAGCAGGGCGAGCGTGATCCGCCTGTCCTTGCGTGCCTGACGTCTGAGCCACCGCAGGTCTCGACGCAGTTGGTTCCTGAGCATCCGGATCGCCTCCGACGAGTAGCTGGGATACCAGCTAACGGGAGGAGCCCGGCCAAGATCTCCGACCTAGATGTCCTGAAATTTACGATATTTCGCGGAGTTCGGCGGTCGCCCTTTTCAGCTCGAAGACGTCACCCACCTCCTCCAGGATGCGCACCGCCTCGGCCAGGTGCACGCGGGCCGCCACGGCGTCGCCGAGCCGGTGGGCGATCAGCCCGAGGGTACGCAGCGCGCAGCCCAGGTCCCGGCGGGTGCCGCAGCCGAGGTGGACGTCCCTGGCCTGGACGGCGTGGGCCAGCGCCTCGTCGGCGCGGTCCAGGTCGAGCAGGATCATCGCGAGCGTGGTCAGCGCCGCCGCCCAGCGGTCCCTGGTGCCGGTCTCGTCCTGCAGTTCGACGGTCTCGGTGGCGTAGCCGAGCGCCGCGCCGGGACGTCCCGCGGTGTGCAGGGCCTGCGCGATCGACAGCAGCGCGCTGGCCCTGTTGCCGCGTGTCTCCTCCCTGATCGCCAGCGACGCCCTGGCGGCCCGGAGCGCGTCCTCGTGCCGGTCGAGCGACAGGTACGTGTACGCGAGCGTCTCCTGGACGTCCGCCTCCGCTCGGCGGCTGCCCATGCCCTGGACGATGTCCAGCGCCTCCAGCGCGTACACGAACGCCACCTGCGGCAGCCCCTGCCGCCGCCGCACCCGCGCCAGCCTGTTGAGCATCCGCGCCTCCACCGGCAGGTCGCGGATGACTCGGCTGATCGCCAGGGCCTGGCCGAGATAGTCGTTCGCGCGCAGGTAGTCGGCCAGCCGCCAGTGCACCAGCCCGATCTCGCCGAGCGTCTCGGCCCTGCCCTGCTCGTGGTGGAGCTCCCGCTGCACGGCCAGCGCCTGCTCGTAGTGGTCGAGCGCCTCGTCGTAGCGCGAGCCGTTGCGCGCGACGCGGCCGAGGGCGCACAGCGCCAGGCCGCAGCCGTGCTGGTCGCCGGTCGCCGTGTAACCGGCGAGCGCCCGCTCCGCGTCGCGCTGCGCGTCGTGCGGCAGCCGCAGCGAGTCGTAGATCTCGGCCAGGCAGAGCAGCGTCTCGGCCTCGCTGTGCTCGTCGCCCAGCTCGTGGCAGAGCGCCAGCGCCTCCAGGCCCTCCGACAGCGCCGCGTTCGGCTCGCCGAGCTGCTGCCGCACCCTGGCCAGGATGATCAGGCTCTGCGCGGTGCCGCTGCGGTCGCCGATCGCCTCTCGCAGCCGCAGGGCCTCACCCGCGTAATGCAGCGCCGGCTCGTGCCGCTCCTGCGACACGTGCAGTCGCGAGAGCGTGTGCAGGCAGCCCGCGACCCCGGCCCTGTCGCCGATCTCGCGGTAGAGCTCTAGCGCCTGGTCCGCGCAGGCCAGCGCCTCCTCGCCGTTGCCCGCGATGCCGTGCACCTCGGCCAGGTCGTTGAGCGCGCGGGCGCGCCCCTCGCGGTCGCCGAGCGCGGCGAAGTCGGCCAGCGCCTCCCCGATGAAGCGGGCGGCCAGCGTGGACGGGCCGATGTCGCGGTGGATGGACCCGAGGTGGCCGCGCATCGCCGCGATGGCCCGCCGGTTGCCGATGCTCAGCGCCGAGCGTAGCCCGGCCTGCTGGATCTCCAGGTTGTTCTCGTAGTACCGCAACGCCCTGAACGGCTCGAACACGGCCGCCGCGAGCTGCCACGCGATGCCGTGCGAGGACGTCTCCTCCGCCAGGCGCACCACGGAGACCAGCGAGCGGCGTTCCGCCCCGAACCACTCGCGCGGCGTCGCCGGGTCGGACGCGACCGCCAGGTAGTGGTCGAGCAGGCGGACGCGGGCCTCCCGCACGCCCGCCTCCGCGTGCCTGCCCAGCTCCCTGGCCAGCCGCTTGACCAGGTCGTGCACCCGGTACCGCGGGCCGGGCAGCGGCTCGACGAGGTAGGCCCGGTGCAGGCCCTCCACGGCGACCACCGCCTCGCTCACCGGGGCGCCCAGCGCGGCGGCCAGCACCTCCGGGGTGAAGTCGCGTCCGGGAAGCAGCCCGACGTGGCGGAACGCCCGCCGCTGCCCCGGCGACAACGCCTCGTAGGCCAGGTCGAGCGCGGAACGGAACGCCTCCTCCGGGTCGCCGGAGAACGGCACGCTGCGCTCGGGCCCGCGCAGCTCCCGTACCCGCGACTCGACACTGAGCCCCGGGCTCTCGGCGAGCTTGGCGGCCGAGATGCGCAGCGCGAACGGATGGTACGAGCAGACCCTGGCCAGCTCGGCCAGCGCGTCGCGGTCGGCGGAGCGCGGCGAGCCGGGGCCGAGCACGGCCACCAGCAGCGCGACCGCGTTGCCCGGGTCGAGCACGGGCAGGTCCATCAGGTCGGCGTGGCCGGTCGCCCGCAGCGGCGCCATCCTGGTCCTGCTGGTCACCAGTACGACGCAGTCCTTGTTGCCCGGCAGCAACGTCCGCACCTGCGCCGGGTCGGCGGCGTTGTCGAGGATGAGGAGCAGCCTGCGCCCGGCGAGCCTGCTGCGGTAGAGCAGCATCAGCTCGGCCTCGTCGGCGGCGGGCATGTGCTCGCCGACGCCGAGCGAGCGCAGGATCTGCCCGAGCGCCTCGGCCGGGGTCATCGGCGGCAGGCTGGGCGACTGGCCGCGCAGGTCGATCACGATCTGCCCGTCGGGGAACCTGTTCGCGTGCACGTGTGCCCAGTGCGTGACCAGCGCGGTCTTGCCCACTCCCGGCAGGCCCTGGACGACCATCGTGTTCGTCCGCCGGGGGCGCTCCAGCCACCTGGTGAGCAGGTCGAGGCTCTGCTGCCTGCCCGTGAAGTCCGCGACGTCGGCGGGGAGCTGGGCCGGGCGCGGCACCTCGCCGGCGGGCAGCGGGTCGGCCCGCGTCCCCGGCCTGGTGAGGAACGGTGTCACCGGCCCGTTCCAGGGCGCGGACAGGTGCTCCCAGCCGCCGGCGGCGCCGCGTAACGCGGCCGCGTCGGTGACGCGCAGCCGCCGGTAGCCGGGCCGCACCAGCCAGCCCCGCGCCACCCACTGCGCGAGCTGCCGCTGCACCACGTCGGGCGCGCTGCCCACGAGGTCGGCCAGGGTCTCCATGGACAGCGGCGGCGCCGACTCCGCGGCCAGTCCGTACCGCTCGTCCAGGTGCAGCAGCCAGACGGCCAGCCGCGCCGCGACGGGCGCGCGAGCCAGGGCCTCGTGCCTGCGGGCGGCCACGTTCCGCGCGAACAGCTCCCGCACCAGCGCGGTGGCGACGGCCGGGTTCGAGGACGCGTGCTCGCGCAGCGCGTGCATGTCGATCGGCCAGGCCCGCACCTCGGTCAGCGCGTCGATCCTGACGCGCTCGCCGGCGTTCCAGAAGGCCAGCTCGCCCACCAGGTCGCCGCCCGCGCGCAGGTCGTGAATGGCCTCGCGCTCACCGGCCGGGGTGTACTCCCTGGCGTATCCGTAGTCGATCAGGTAGACGCGGTTCGCGGGCCGCGATGGGGAGCAGATCAGTTCGTTGCGCCGGTACACGCGGGGCCGGACGGTCTCGTCGACGAGCGACCTGAGGACATCAACCACGACACCACCGATTCCCCGGACGGCGGTGTCCGCGACGTGACAGAGAACGTTGTGACACAGAGGCGCCGCCCTAACGGGCGGCCTGTCACATCAGTGGACCCTCGCACGGCCCCACTGTCAACTCATCCGTCAACTCACACGTGCGCGGGATCCACCCGGTCGGGGACGAACCGGTAGCCGACGTTGCGCACGGTGCCGATCAGCGACTCGTACTCGGTGCCGAGCTTCGCGCGCAACCGCCTGACGTGGACGTCCACCGTTCTGGTGCCGCCGAAGTAGTCATAGCCCCAGACCTCCTGCAGGAGCTGGGCCCGGGTGAACACCCGGCCGGGGTGCTGGGCCAGGTACTTGAGCAGCTCGAACTCCTTGAACGTCAGGTCGAGCACCCGGTTGCGCAGGCGGGCGGTGTAGGTGGCCTCGTCGATCGACAGGTCGCCGCTGCGAATCTCGTCGGGGACCTCCTCGGCGGACGTCTGGGACATGCGGCCCGTGGCCATCCGCAGGCGGGCCTCGACCTCGGCGGGACCCGCGCTGTCGAGCAGCACGTCGTCGACGCCCCACTCGGCCGTCATCGCCGCCAGCCCGCCCTCGGTGACGATCACCAGCAGCGGGCAGTCGATTCCGGTCGTCCGGATCAGCCGGCACAGGCCCTTGGCGTGCGCCAGCTCCTTGCGCGCGTCGACCAGCACGGCGTCGGCGGGGGGCGTGTCGATCAGTGCGGACGCCTCCGCGGGCGAGACGCGGACCGAGTGGAGCAGCAACCCCAGCGCCGGCAGCACCTCGGCGGACGGCTCGAGGGCGTTGGTCAGCAGGAGCAGGTTGCTCATATCGGCCTCCTCAAACACGCAAGGACCCGGGGGCTACGTCGCCCAGGTCCCTGTAGGCGAGGATATCCCACGCGAAAGTCGAGTCCATTGCGCGTCCAACTGATGAACGGCGATTCAACGGAAACACCGGTGTAAAGGCGGACGCACAATGGAGCGGAGTCGATTGTGAGGTGGCCATGGCCACGGGAAAAGTGCGTTATTGGGCCGCGGCCAAGGAGGCGGCGGGGCTGGCGGAGGAGCCGTTCGAGGCGGCAACTCTTGGCGAACTCATGACGAAAATCACACAGAATCGCGCCGAACTCGCCCGGGTGGTGGCCCGATCGTCTTTTCTGCTCGACGGCTCGCCGGTGGGCAGACGCGATCACGACGAGGTGGCGCTGAACGACGGTGTGACGGTCGAGGTGCTGCCACCCTTCGCCGGGGGGTGATCGAAGCCTTTGTGGGGGAATGAGCCGATAAGCTCTTGAACCCCGCCGAGACAGGGAGCCCGATGCGCAAGCTGATCATTTTCCTGATCGTGCTGATCGTCCTCCTTGTCGCCGTCGATCGGGTGGCGGTCGCGGGCGTGCAGCGCGACCTCGCCAACCGGATCGCGGCGGCGACCGACCTCAGCAGCCAGCCGACCGTGACCATCGAGGGCATCCCCTTTCTCACCCAGGCCATCTCGGGGCACTACCCGGAGGTGCGCTTCGATCTCGGAACCCTCACCTACGGCGGCGTGCCGGTCAGGAACCTGCAGGGTGCCGCCTACAACGTGACCGCGCCGCTGGCCGACGTCCTCCAGAACAGGGCCGACATCAGAGCGGAGCGGCTGACCGTCCGTGGGACCCTGACGAGTCAGACGATCGACAAGTTCGCCCCCAAGGGGGTCAAGATCAGCGGCAACGGCCGGCAGCTCGTCGCGTCGGGAGAGGTGGCTGTGGGGGCGAACAAGGTGAAGTTCAACGCGGAGCTGCGAGTCGAGGTGGTCGGCAACGGCATCAGGCTCCAGGCGGAGAAGATCGAGGGCGTGCCCGACCAGCTCGCCGGGCTCGTCGCCTACACCATCCCGTTCAAAGGCAAGCTGCCCTTCGACGTGAAGGTGACCGGCGTGCGGAGCGTGTCCGGCGGGCTGGAGTTCACGGCCGAGGCGACCGACGTGCCACTACGTGGATGAACCCGTGGACGAGCCTGAACCGACCGGCCCCGCCGTACGTGAAGAGGGTGTGAGCCCAGCTGGCACCGCCGACGAGGAACTCGTGCGCACACTCTTCGACGAACATGCCGGGCCACTGTACGGATACGTGCTGCGACTGACAGGCGATTCGGGACGGGCGGAGGACGTCGTGCAGGAGACGCTGCTGCGGGCCTGGCGGCACCCTGAGGCGCTCGGTGACCGTCCGATCCGCGCGTGGCTGTTCACCGTCGCCCGCAACCTCGTCGTCGACCAGCACCGCGCCCGCAAGGCGCGCCCGCAGGAGACGGGCGACGAGGCCCTCGCCGTGCTGCCCGCCGACGACGAGCTGGAGCGGGCGGTCGAGTCGTGGGCCGTGGCGGAGGCGCTGGCCGCGTTGCGGCCCGAGCACCGCGAGGTGCTGCTGGAGGTCTACTACCGGGGGCGATCGGTGAAGGAGGCGTCGGCGACGCTGGGCATTCCGCCGGGCACGGTCAAGTCGCGCACCTACTACGCGCTGCGGGCGCTCAAGCTCGCGCTCCAGGAGCGAGGGCTGGCGCCATGACGTGCGAGGAGGTGCGGCTGGCGCTGGGCGCCCACGCGCTCGGCGCGCTCGACCCCGACGAGGCGCTGGAGATCGACACCCATCTGGCCACCTGCGAGGCGTGCGGCGCCGAGCTGGAGGAGCTGGCGGGTGTCGCCGGATTCCTCGGCAAGGTGTCCGAGCGCGACGTCGAACTGGTGGCCAGTCCGCCCCGCCAGGTGCTCGACCGGCTGCTGGACGCCCGCGCCAAGCGGCACAGGAGGGGGCGCATCTTCCTGGCCGCCGCCGCCTCGGCCGCGGTGCTGGCCGTCGGCGGCACGGTCTGGACCGCCGTCGGCAACGGCGGCGGCAGCGCGACGAGCGGCGCTGCGGCCCCCAAGGTCGCCGCCCAGCAGAACGAGGCCGAGCCGGACATGCTGGCCCAGGACAGCGCTCCCGAGAACAAGCTCAGGTTCGACCAGCCGACCCCGCGTCCGAGCGCCACGCCGTCGCTGCCGGGCCGCGAGTTCACCGGCGAGAACACGGCCAGGGGGTTCGGCGCCACGGTCACGGCCTTCCCCGGGGGCGACCTGTCCGTGCGAATCTCCGGCGTGCCGATCGGCACCAGGTGCGAGCTCGTCGTCGTCGCCAAGACCGGCGATCGGGACGTCACCGAGGGCTGGACCGTCAGCCGCGCGACCTACCGGGACAACGCCGTCTTCCCCCGCCACACCCGGATCCCGATGGCCGACATCGCCAGGTTCGAGATCGTCGGCCAGGACGGCAGGCCGCTGGTGAAGATCAAGGTGAGCGGGCGGAAGTAATCCCGGTCGCCCGCGGTTACACCTGAGACGATGACCGGTGTCTGGATCGTGCTGGCCACGCTGGCGCTCGGAACGATGATCGGGGTGGTGAAACTGCGCCGCGACGGACGCGTGCGTGCGGCCGGCGACGGCCGGCTGGCCGAAGGCGATCTCGGGGCCCCGCTGGGGGAGCGGGCCACGCTGGTGCAGTTCTCGACCGCGTTCTGCCAGCCGTGCCGGGCCACCAGGAGGGTCCTGGCCGACGTGAGCGCGCTGGTTCCCGGCGTGTCGCACGTCGAGATCGACGCCGAGTCCCGGCTGGATCTGGTGCGCCGGCTCGACATCATGCGGACGCCGACGGTGCTCGTCCTCGACGGGCTGGGAAACATCGTGGAAAGGGCCTCTGGCCAGCCAAGGAAGGCCGATGTGCTGGCCGCGCTCGGCGACGCGGTGTCTCATGACCCGTCTCACGACCCGTCTCATGACTCGGACGAGATGTGACAGATGACGAGACGCCGAGTAGTGTCATCGCCATGAACCCATCGACGGAGCTGCTGACGAAGCGGCGTGCGGTTGACTTCTGCCGCGTCGCCACCGCGCTCTGTCGCGCTGCCTGAGGACGGTCTCGCGCGGATTTCGATCCGCCCCGATTGCGACCCCTTCAGGAGCATCCCGCGATGCGTGCAGACCCTAGAGCGCTGCGTTTCGGCGCGGCCATCACCACCCTGGTCCTCGCCATCGTCCTCGTGACGGAGAGCGAGTGGTTGCTGGCCGCCCAGGCGGTGGTCTTCATGCTCGGTGCGGTTAACCGCTCGCCCTACGCGATGCTCTTCAAGGCGCTGGTCAAGAGCGCCCCGAAGGAGACCGAGGACCTGCGCCCGCCCCGCTTCGCACAGGGTGTCGGGCTGGCCTTCGCTGTCGCGGGCCTGATCGGATCTCTGGCCGGGATCACGCCGCTCGCCCTCGTGGCGACGGCCGCGGCTCTCCTCGCCGCATTCCTCAACGCAGCCTTCGGACTCTGCCTTGGCTGCGAGATGTACCTGCTGATTCGCCGTCTACCGCCCGCAGCCAACATGGAGGTTCCCCAATGAGCCGCTCCGCCGTACTGGTGGATGCCGACTGGGTCGAGTCCAACCTCGACACCCCTGGCGTCGTCCTCGTCGAAGTCGACGAGGACACCAGCGCCTACGACAAGGGCCACATCCGTGGTGCCGTGAAGATCGACTGGCGGCAGGACCTCCAGGACCCGGTGCGCCGCGACTTCGTGGACAAGACCGGTTTCGAGGCCCTGCTGTCCGAGCGCGGCATCTCCAACGATGACACCGTCGTCCTGTACGGCGGTAACAACAACTGGTTCGCCTCCTACGCGTACTGGTACTTCAAGCTCTACGGCCACGACAACGTCAAGCTGCTCGACGGCGGGCGCAAGAAGTGGGAGCTCGACTCCCGCGAGCTGGTCAAGGACGTTCCGCAGCGCGCCGCGACCCAGTACACCGCCCAGGAGCAGGACAGCGCCATCCGCGCCTTCCGCGACGACGTGGTCGCCGCCATCGGCAAGCTCAACCTGGTCGACGTGCGCTCGCCCGACGAGTTCACCGGCAAGCTGCTCGCTCCCGCCCACCTGCCGCAGGAGCAGGCGCAGCGCGCCGGCCACGTGCCCACCGCCCGTAACATCCCGTGGTCGAAGGCCGCCAACGACGACGGCACGTTCAAGTCCGACGACGACCTGAGGGCCCTCTACGCGGGCGAGGGCGTCGACTTCGACAAGGACACCATCGCCTACTGCCGTATCGGCGAGCGCTCCGCGCACACCTGGTTCGTGCTGCACGAGCTGCTCGACCAGGCCAACGTGAAGAACTACGACGGTTCATGGACCGAGTACGGCTCGCTCGTGGGCGTGCCGATCGAGCTGGGGGAGGCCCGCTGATGACTGCACAGGGTTGCGGAGCGCCGGAGCAGACGATCGCGCTGCCGGCCGGTATCGACCTGACCAACCAGGCCGTGATCCAGGGGGTGGTGACGGGCGCGGGCACCGCGTACGCGCGCCTGCTGGACCACTCCGGTGAGTTCACCGGTGAGGTCGTGGTGTCCGACGACGGCGTCTTCCGCTTCTTCGCCGCGCCGGGCGACTGGACCGTCCGCATCATCGCGGGCGGCGGGGTCACGCGGGACGTCCAGGTAGCGGCCCGCCTCGGCGAGGTCTCCCAGCTGGCCGTCGCCGTCTGATCAGATCCGCGCGCGCTGGTCGCGTAGAGGGGGCTCGCGTCTCAGGACGCGGGCCCTCTCCTGTTTCTGGCGTGACATTCTGGTCAGGTGCAACCGAATCGGGCATCGCGGTGTTCTAGCGGACGTGAGTGATTTCGTGCGCCTTGACCCGGTCAGGAAGGCGCTTCTCGACGATCTTGACGAGGGGTTCGCCGAACTGTTCAGCGCCCATCGTGGCCTGGTCTTCTCCACCGCCCTGCGGATGAGCGGGCGGTGGGCCGACGCCGAGGACCTCACGGCCGAGACCTTCCTGCGCGCCTACCGGGCGCTCACCGGGTACGACCGCGAGCGGATCGCGGCGCTCCAGCCGCGGCCCTGGGTGCTGACGATCCTGATGAACATCTGGCGCAACTGTGCCCGGGCCAAATCCCGGAAACCGCCGCCCGACCTGCGCGAGGAGCCGGTCGAGAGCGTCGATCCCCGCGAAGGGGTGGAGGAGGCGGCGGTGCGGCGGGAGACCGGGAAGGAGTTGTCGGAGCTGCTGGGCCTGCTGCCCGACGAGCAGCGGGCCGCCGTGGTGCTGCGGCACGTCGTCGACCTGCCGGTCAGCGAGATCGCCGCGGTGCTCCAAATCCCCCAGGGCACGGTGAAGTCGCACGTGTCACGGGGGTTGCGACGGCTGCGGACACTGGGAGGTACCCGATGAACCAGGACCAGTTGCTCGCCGGGCTCGCGGCGCTGGCCACCGACGCGCCCGCGGGGCTGCTCGACCGGATCGCGGCGCGCTGGGTCAGGGTGCCCGGCCCGATCGGGGAGCTGACCGTGGCGTTCACCGACCAGGGCGTCGCCTACCTGCGCGAGGGTGACGGGTTCGCGGCCGCCTTCAGGCAGCGGTTCGGGCGCCCGCTGGTGGCCGCCGAGCGTCCGCCCGCCGGGCTGCTGCCCGCGCTGCGCAGCGGGAGGCTGTCCGGCCTGGCACTGGACCTGCGCGGGGTGAGCGACTTCCAGCGGGACGTGCTGGCCGCCGTCCAGGGCATCCCGAGGGGCGAGGTGCGGCCGTACTCGTGGGTCGCCGCGCGGATCGGCAGGCCCGCGGCGGTGCGGGCGGTGGGCGCGGCGCTGGAGGACAACCCGGTGCCGCTGCTGGTCCCGTGCCATCGGGTGACGCGGTCCGACGGCGGCCTGGGCGGGTACGTGTTCGGCGCGGCGGCCAAGGAACGGCTGCTGGAGGGAGAAGGGGTGGACCTCGGCCGGGTCCGCGGGCTGGCGCGCGAGCGGGTGTTCTACCTGGCGAGCGACACCACGGGCGTGGTGTGCTTCCCCACCTGCCACAACGCCCGCCGCATCACGGCCAGGCACCGGCACGGCTTCCGCACGATCGCCCAGGCGAGGGCGGCCGGATACCGCCCGTGCCGCACCTGCCAGCCCGCTCAGCCCGGTTCGTCGGCTCTGACCGGCGCGGCCGGGTAGCGCATGAGGAGGGTGGCGCGGACCTCGTCCGGGCCGAGGGACTCGTAGGCGTGCGGGACGTCGGAGACCCACGAGAT
Source organism: Nonomuraea sp. NPDC005983 (assembly GCF_040614375.1). Lineage (NCBI taxonomy): Bacteria > Bacillati > Actinomycetota > Actinomycetes > Streptosporangiales > Streptosporangiaceae > Nonomuraea > Nonomuraea sp. NPDC005983. The sequence goes on along the minus strand of NZ_JBEXUP010000023.1, from coordinate 54,650 downwards.
GTGCTCGCCCGGCCCGGCCGTCACGGGCCGGCCCACCGGGCCCGCCGTCAGCGTGCCGGTGAAGACCGTGATGTGCTCCGTGACGCCCTCGTGGTGGGCGGGAGAGAACTGGCTGGTGCCCGGCGGCATGCGCATCCGGTAGAGCTCGTAGGTGACGTGCTCGTCCTCGAAGACCTTCAGGAGCGTGGCCTCGATGGCCGCGCCGTGCATGACCTGCGGCTCGGGCAGGGGGTCGAGGATGGCGCCGATGGGCACCCCGAGCTGGGCGGTGATCGCCCAGAGGGTCTCCAGGGTGGGGTTGCGCGTGCCGTTCTCCACCCCGGACAGCGTGGCCTTGCCGACGCCCGCCCGCCTGGCGAGCTCGGACAGCGAGAGCCCGGCGGCCCGGCGCAGCTGCCGGACGCGTTCTCCCACCACGCGGGGGTCGGTGTCGAGCGCGGGACGCGGTTCCATGCCGACATCGTCCCCCACGGGCGGGCGATCGTGGACTCGCCGGGGGCGAGCCCCCGGCGAACGGGCTGCTAGGCGGCCAGCTTGCGTTCCACGCGGGCCACCGAGTCCGCGTACTCGGGGTCGTGGTTCATGGCCGCCGCGAGCCGCAGGTGGGGCAGGGCCTCCTCGTGCCTGCTCGACCGTTCCAGCGTCCGTCCGAGAAGGAAGCGGACGTAGTGGTCGGTCGGGTCCCGGTCCAGCAGGGCCGTGAGCGCTTCGCGGGCGCGTCCGAGCTGGGCCGAGTGGTAGTAGGCGCGGGCGGCGAGGAGTTGCACGCCGTGGTCGCCGGCGTGCGCGTCGAGGAGCGGGTCGAGCATCTGGAGGGCGCCGAGCGGGTCCCGCTGGGCCAGCAGTCGCTCGGCGTAGCGGTACCGTTCGACCTCGGTGAGGTACGTCATGGATAGTTGAACATGCAACCACCTGTCTCTCATTCCGAGTTGCTGGTGCGGTGTATGTGACAGACCGCTACGATTCAGCAGATGTCCGGATCGTCAGGTCTGATGGCACCGCCCCGACCTGGGCCAACGCCGGCTCAGAGGATGCCGTCGCCGTACTCGCTGCCCCTGCACGCACTACGTCTCGCCGCCAAATGCGCAATGCCGCTGATCCTCTGGTTCTCCGCCGGTGAGCTGCTGCGCTGGCTGATGCTCTACGCGGCCACCGAGCTCTCGCACGGCGACTTCCGTCAGGCCAGGCTGATCGTGTCCGTCACGCTGCTGACGCTGGTCGTCCTCGTCTCCATGACGGTCACCACCGGCATGTTCCTATCGCTGCGGCGCGGCCTCTGGGAGGCTCGCGCGCGCACGGCCGACGGCGAGCCGGACGAGAGGTTCTGGTCGTCGATGAACCGGGTGGCCCCGGCGTTCGCGCTGATCTACCTGGCCTGGGAGCTGTACCTCAAGGACGCCCAGGACTACCAGTCGATGGACCTGTTCCACAATCTCGACAGCGACTTCTACGCGACGATCCTCAACAACATCGCCAACGGCACCGACAACGAGGTCACCTACGGCCGCGGCCTGACCGGGCTGGACTGGCGCGTCTCGCTGGCGGCCATGGCCGTCACCTTCGGGCTGCGCGTGCTGTTCGGACGCATGGTCGAGAACGGCTCGGGCAGGTTCGCCGGGCTGGCGGCCGCCTTCGCCGAGTTCTCCTTCATGTTCTGCGGCCTGAACGCCGTCTTCACCTTCACCGCCGCCCGCAGCGATTGGGCCCAGCACCGCGCGGTCGTGGAGGGGACGAACGACCTGTGGTCGCAGGCCAAGGAGAGCGTGCCCGGCTGGGAGGCGTTCTGGAACGTGGTGCACGAGGTCTGGCCGTTCGTCCTGGAGGCGCTCGCCGTCCCGCTCACCTGGCTGGCCGTCGCGGTGCTCGTGTACGGCGGGTCGGTGGACGACACCCGCAGGGCGCTGCGCGGCACCCGGCTCCTGCAGGGCGTGGACCGGCTGGAGGAGAGCCACGGCGTCACCCAGCGGGCGGCCGACCGGATCATCGGCGGGTTCCAGGAGCGCTGGGTGCCGGCGGTGAACGCCTTCAGGGTCACCGTCAAGGGCGGGGCGACGCTGTTCGGCCTGATGTGCCTGATCTACGTGGGTCTGCACGTCGGAGCCGACTACCTGGACCGGGGCGTGCGCACGCTGATCGGCTCCAACGAGCCCTACTTCTGGCTGGTGATCTCGTGGCCGGTCGCCTTCGTGAAGAACCTGCTGCTGACCGTCCTGACCTACTGCCTGCTGGCCGCGACGTTCGACATCGCGGCCACCCGGGCGCGGCTGCGGGGCGAGAGCCTCACCGCCTGAAGATCAGCACGTCGTTGCGCTCGCGCTTCGCCTGGTCCTCCGGTTTGACCTGCAGGAGCTTGTCGGTGGGCGTGTCGTTGCGGTAGGTGATGTCGGGCTTGAGGTGCAGCTGGACGTCGTTCGCCACCGCCTTCGGCACCACGGCGGCGGCCGTGTAGGTGTACGCCTTGCCCACCTCGTTCTTCTCCGGCGGGATGTCGTCCTCGACGACCTCGGCCTGCCAGGTGCGCTGCTGGGCGTCCTGTACGGTCAGCGCCGGTTTGGCGGTGAGCACGGCGCCGGTGTCGTCGGCGGCCGTCCTGGTGACGGTGATCTTGAGCCACTGCCTGTCGGGCGTGTTGTGCTGGCTGCCCTGCGGCGTCTCCATCGGCTCGATCGCCGACTTCCAGGTCACGTGCTCGAACGTCAGGCTCTGCCCTGGTTGTACCTCGTGCCGGGTTTCGGTTGGGCGTCCGCTCTTGTAGAAGAGGTACCGGTCTACGGTGGGTGCGCCGATTCCGAGCACGAGCGCCGCCACCGCGCCGACGCTCAGCAGGAGCGTGCGCGAGCGGCGCGGCGGCTGCGCGGCCGCTTCCGCCGCGGGCGGCCCGGGAGGTGGTGGCGGTGGCGTGGAAGGGGGCAGCGGGCCCGCGCTCGGGAGCGCCTGAATCGGCTGCGTCGGGTCGGCGACGGGCTCGACCGGCGCCGGCGGCCACACCTGCTGGTCGGGGTGGGCGCCTGGACGCTGCCGCGGCTGGGGCTGCCGGTGACGTGGCCGGGGCCGGGAAACAGGCGGCTGCCCGGCGCCGGGCCGGCCCTGTGCGGGGCCGGGCTGAGACTGTCCGGGGTGGGGCTGACCTTGCTCCGGGCCGGGTTGGGGCCGGCCCTGTACGGGGCCGGGCTGGGGCTGGCCTGAGTGAGGGTGGCTGGGCTGGTCGGGGGGCGGGGAGAACCAGCCGCGGTTCGAGTCGTTGGAGTCCATGCGTTACTTCTTCTCGCCCATGTCGAAGACGTCCTGCGGCGCGGAGCCGAGCTGCTTGGCGGCCGCGTCGTCGATGCCCAGGTCGACCTGCGCCTCCGGTGGCAGCGGCTCGGAGTACAGGCCGTTGATCGGCAGCTGGAACACCGCCTGCGCGCCGGGCAGCGCCGACGGCGGGACCTCGAAGACGAACCGGCCGGTGGTCCACCAGCCCGGCTGGACCCACGGGTTGGCCAGCGTCTGCGTCTTGTTGACCTTGTCGGTGGCCGTGTACCGCTTGCCGTCGGCGGCGAGCAGGGTGGGCTGCGCCAGATGGACGGGTTCCTTCGGGACGGTGGCCTGCGCCTCGACGACGAGGAAGATCTGCTCGGTCGGGACGGTGCGGTCCAGCGTCTTGACCGTCTTGGCGGTCAGGACCTTCTGCACCCGGACGGAGAAGCGCCCAGCGTTGACGTCCTGGCCCTTCGCGCCGGCGTAGGTGAGCGGCATGTCCATGTCGTCGCCCGAGAGCGCGAACGTCTGCAGGCCCACCGCCCCCGCGGCCAGGACCAGGCCGACGACGGTGTTGAGCGCGATCGTCCCGGCGCGCCCGCGCGACGCCTGGCGGCGCGCACGGCGGGGGGCCGCCTGCTGGGCGGTGGCCGTCATGTCGTCCCCTCCGCTTTCACGGGCAGCGTGACGGTCGCGGCCACCTCTTTGGTCTCGGCCTTGTCGAGGTAGCCCTCTTTGGTGGTGACCGTCCAGAAGCTGCTGCCCGTAAGCGGGTTCTCCAGGTTCTCGAAGGCGCCGACGTCCAACGTGATCTTCGAGGGCGGCTGGGCGGAGCCTTCCAGCTCGTAGCGGGCGACCACCGTGGTGGGCACGTCCGGCTGGAGCTGCGACGACGTGACGTCCTTCGACGTGGCGAAGAGGCGGGGCCCGAACTGGGTCTTGATCTCGGGGGTCATCTTGAGCAGTGAGGCGCCGAAGCTGAAGCCGCCGTCCTTGGCGTCGGGCACGGTGCCCACGTTGACTGTCTCGTCGGTCTTGTTCGTCACCTTGAACACCACGTCGAGGTAGCGCTTGTCCTTCGAGTACTCGTTCTCCGCCTTGACGAGGGTCACCTTCGACTCGACGAACTCGGTCTCGAACTGTCCTTGGTCGAGGGTCTTGCCGGCCGCCAGTTGGGGCGGTGCAGGGTCGGGCCGTTCTTCGAGACCGCCCAGCAGGGCGGTGATGCCGATGGCTGTGACCGCCACCAGGGCCACTGCGGGCACCACTACCGGACGTTTGGGTTTGCTGTCGCCGGAGGGTTCCGTCATGGGTATGGATGGTAATAGGTCACGCTGACACCATCTGCCCCTATCCTCCCATCGGGCTGGTCGAATTGCCCAGAACCCTGCCGCAGGAGGGGTTGAAGCTCATACGCTGTCACGAAGCGGCTGAGGAGACGGCCGAACTACAAGGACATATCGCGGCCGGAGGGTCACGTGGCGGACGTGCATCCCGAGCATGCGCAGCTCCAGGCTGACCGCATCTACCTGGGCTGGCAGTACATCCTGCTGCATCCGGAGCCGGGGCCGCCGCCGAAACGTCCCTCACCCGCGCAGGAACCGGCCCCCTCGACGGAGCCCGACCCCGAGCTGGTCCGCCGCGAGCGGTTCCAGGAGGACCTGCTCAACCGGCCCGTGCGGATCTTCCGCATGTTCATGCTGGTGCTCACCGTCATGTTCCTGGCGCTCGCCTTCGCCGGGTACCTCGGCTGGTCCTTCGCGCTCATCGGGCTGGTCGCCGCCGGAGGCGTGGCCGGGATCTGCAGCTACGCGCTCGTCCAGGGCGACAGGGCGGTCAAGTACCGGGTGCACGAGCAGCAGGCCAGGGACGACAGGCAGCGCGAGGAACGTGACAAAGAGCTGTTCCGCGCGCAGGAGGAGCACGCGCAGCGCTACCGCGAGTGGCAGGAGGTCAAGGACCGCCACGACCGGCAGCTCACCTGGTACGCCGTCGCCGTCCCCGACGAGATCGACCGCATCGACGTCGCCGGGGGCACGCTGCCGGGCTGGTCGGCGCTGGTCACGCTGCTCGGCGCGACCCGCCTCTACAGCGGCGGCCACCTGACCGTGCTCGACCTGTCGGAGGGCGCGATCGCCAAAGACCTGATCGAGCTGGCCCGCAGGGGCGGCGACGACCCGCTGGTCTGGGTGCTGCCCGTCGACCTGCCCAAACTCGACCTCGGCGCCACCCTCAAGCCGGAGGCGTTCGCGGACGTGCTCGCGCACGTGGTGAGCGTCAGCGAGGAGCACCGCACCACGCGCGACCTGAGCTTCGACAACGCGATCCTGGAACGGGTGCTGGAGGTGCTCGGCGAGAGCGCCACGATCAGCCAGGTCACCGCCGCGCTGCGGGCGCTCGCCCAGGTCGGCGACCCGCGCGACGACCTGCGCTACGGGCTGATCACCGCGACCCAGCTCGAACGCATCGGCACCCTGTTCGGCCGCGGGGTGAGCGACCGCGTGGTGATCGAGCGGGCCTGGGCACTGGAGTCGCAGCTGCGCAAGCTGGAGACGCTCGGCACGGAGGCCGTCAAGCTGCCCCCGGCCAGGCTGCGGGTGGTGAGCATGGACCGGCAGGCGGGCGTGTTCGGCAACCGCGTGCTCGGCACGTACGTGGCCACCGCGCTCACCCACATCCTGCGCCAGTCACCCGCCGCCGAGCGGCCCTGGTATCACACGATCATCGTGGCGGGCGCGGACAAGCTCCGCGGCGACGTCCTCGACCGGCTCATGGACGCCTGCGAGACGTCCAGGACCGGACTGGTGCTGACGTACCGGTCGCTGACGCCGACCGTGCGCGAGCGGCTGGGCAGGGGGCACGCGGCGGTGGCCTTCATGCGCCTGGGCAACGCCGAGGACGCCAGGGTCGCCAGCGAGCACGTCGGCACCGAGCACCGGCTGGAGCTGGCCCAGCTCACCGAGACGATCAGCGACTCGCTGCCCGGCCTCGACGGCGGCTACACGTCCACGATCTCCCAGCTGGAGGACGAGCGGGAGGACCGTGAGGAGAGCGGCACCGACCTCGCCGAGGACCTCGCGGAGTCGACGGAGTGGGGCAGGACCGCGGAGAAGATCTCCGAGAAGGAGCGGGTGCTCCAGCGCTCGCGCGAGTTCCTGGTCGAGCCGCACCAGCTCCAGCAGCTGCCCACGACGTCCGTGATCGTGACCGACGCCACCGCCGACGGCAGGCGGGTCAGGCTGGCCGACGCGAACCCGGCCATCCTCACCTTTCCCAAGACCACACTCGGCGAGCTGGAGGACGTCCGCGACGCCGTGCTCGCCGCGGACGAGCACCAAGACAAGGGCGGCGACGAGCCGCCACCGAACCTGGGACCCCCGGCGCCACGCCTGGACTGGCGAAAGAACAGGCAATGACATCGTCAATTGCCGTGTGGCGAGCTGGCGATGGGCGGACTTTACTAAGAACCGTCTGTGGGGGGATCAAATGCAGCCGAGTGTCTCGCTGAGCGGGCCCTGGTATCGAATCCAGTCCATCGCCGCACCCTCGCGAAGCTCGTCAGCGGAGTGGGACTTCGTCACCGTGCTCCCGGCCGTCCTGTCCGCCGCGCAGCGCGACCGGCCGTTCGTGATCGGCTGGCTCTCGCGCGGCTCCGGCGCGCCGCTGGAACTGATCACCAACGCCGGGCCGCTGTCGCCGCCGCGCCAGCCGCGCAGGGCGACCGACCCGCTGGACCCCCCGGCGGGCCCGCAGCCGCTGCTGTTCCCCGGCGGGGCGCGCGGCGTGCAGCTCGACGAGGAGTACCTGGCCGACCTCGCCGACCTGGTGTGGACGTCCTGCCCGGGACGCCAGGCGCCGCCGCTCGTAGGCCGGCGCGAGTCCGACTCCGACGAGCTGAAGCGGCCGACGCTGTTCGAGTCCACGCTGGTCACGCTGATGTCGCGGCCGTTCGCCTGGCTGGTGGTGGCCGAGCCGACCGACCTGCTCGACGCCGAGGTCGCCCACCTGCGCACCCAGCTCAACGTGCTCAGGCAGTACGGCGACGCCTCCGAGCGCTCCAGGTTCGACGCCGAGCGGGCGGAGCGCCGCATGCAGGAGCTCGACGCCTTCCGCGAGGCCGGCCTGTGGAACGTGCGCGTCCTGGCGGGCGGCGCCACCGCCGACGAGCTGCGGCAGATCGCCCCGGTCCTGGTCGGCTCGGTCGAGATCGGCCACCACCCCTACCGGCTGCGCAGCGCCCAGGGAGCCGTCTACACGCTGTCGGAGGCGCTGGCCATCACCTCGCAGGACCCGTCCGACGGCGCCGCCTCGCCGTTCGCCGCGACGGCCGGGGCGCTGGCCGCACTGGCCGGGCTGCCCAGGCGCGAGGTGCCCGGCGTGCGGGTGCTCGAGGCGGGGTTCTTCGACGTCACGTCAGAGGCGGGCAACGGCGAGCTGGACCTGGGCGAGATCCTCGACGGCCAGGACCGCGGCGTCGGCTCGTTCAAGGTGCCGCTGGCCACGCTGAACAGGCACGCCTTCGTCACCGGCGCCACCGGCTCCGGCAAGTCGCAGACCGTCAGGCATCTGCTCGAACAGCTCAGCGACGCCCGGATCCCGTGGCTGGCGATCGAGCCGGCCAAGTCCGAGTACGCCGCGATGGCGGGGCGCATCGAGTCCATCGCGCCGGTCACCGTGATCAACCCGTCGGCCCCGGCCGGCGTGCCGTTCAGCGTCAACCCGCTGGAACCCGAGCCCGGCTACCCCGTCCAGGCGCACATCGACATGGTCAGGGCACTGTTCATGGCGGCCTTCGACGCCGAGGAGCCGTTCCCGCAGATCATGTCGCTGGCGCTGCAACGCGTCTACGAGGCCACCGGCTGGGACGTGGTCACCGGCGGCGCGGTGCCGGGCTCCAAGGTGCCGCCCAGCGTGCCGACCCTGGAACAGCTCCAGCAGCACGCCATGGACGTGATCCAGGAGATCGGCTACGGCCGCGAGGTCCAGGCGGACGTCGAGGGCTTCATCTCGCTGCGGCTGCGCTCGCTCAGGGTCGGCTCGGCCGGGCGCTTCTTCGAAGGCGGCCACCCCGCCGACATCGGCGGCCTGCTGGAACGCAACGTGGTCCTGGCCATCGAGGACGTGGCCAACGACGAGGACAAGGCGTTCCTCATGGGCACGCTGATCATCAGGATCGTCGAGCACCTGCGGATGCGCGCGAGGCAGGAGAAGTCCACGCGGCTCAGGCACGTCATCGTGATCGAGGAGGCGCACCGGCTGCTGCGCGACCGGGGTAGCGGCCGGGCCGCCACGCACGCCGTCGAACTGCTGGCCGGCATGCTCGCGGAGATCAGGGCGTACGGCGAGGGCATCGTGGTGGCCGAGCAGATCCCGACCAAGCTCATCTCGGACGTGGTGAAGAACACCGCACTCAAGGTCGTCCACCGGCTGCCCGCCGAGGACGACAGGCAGCTCGTCGGCGCGGCCATGAACCTGAGCGAGGAGCAGTCCCGCCAGGTCGTCTCCCTGCAGCCCGGGTGCGCCGCGGTGTTCGCCGACGGGATGGACCGGCCGCTGCGGGTGCGGGTGCCGCTGGGGGAGTCCCGCGAGAAGCCGCTGACCAGCCCGGCGCCGCCGATCCGCGGCCGCAGGTCGGTGGCCTGCGGGTCGGCGTGCCGCACCGGGCAGGCGTGCACGCTGGTGGAACTGCGCGAGGCGGACGTCCTGGCCGACGGGCCCGAGTGGGCCTGGCTGCGGATCTGGTGCGACACGGTCGTGCTGGCCTTCGTGAGCAACCGGCCGCTGCCCGGCGTGCCGCGCGCCCTCGCCGCGGCCTGGGCCGACCTGCCCGCCCGCCGCCGCGAGTGCCTGCTCGCCACCCTGGTGGAACGCTCGGTGGCGCGGCGCGCCTGGTCGCTGCGCAGCTGGCTGGACCCGGCGCTGCTCACGGAGAAGGCCGCCGAGAACGCCACGCGGCTGCTCTCCGCGGTGGAGAACGGCGGCGACCGTCCGGGGGCGTCGTGGGTCATCCCGCAGGTGCGGTGGCTGCACGAGGTCGACAGGCTCTTCCCGTACGGGCAGCCCGCGCCGAACCTGCGCAGCCCCGCGCCGCCCATGGAGTACGCGCTGTTCCGCCAGCCGCAGGACGGCGGCACGCAGGCCGAGCTGGTGCAGTCCGAGCTGCTCGGCCACCGGGCCAAGGCGCTTCGGCACCACCCGCTGTCCATGGAGGTCGACCGCAACCGGGCGCTGGCCTGGCGGGTGATCCTGGGCGACGACGAGAACGAGGGGATGCAGCGCGACATCACCACGGTCGCGATCGGTGTCGAGGCGTCCGCGCGGATCCGGCACGTCGGGCAGAGCATGGGCGCCGGGTGGCTGGAGGGTGTGCTGTCGTGGCCCCGCCGGTTCGTCCTGCCCTTCGACCACGGCGGCGCCCCGGAGATCGCCTTCGCAGAGCCCGGCTGACCGGCGGCACACCGGACATCCCTGGAAGGGCAGATATAGGGAGCTTTCGCCCGGGCTACCAACCGGGCCGCGTTTTCGTGTGCTCCATCAGACTAAGGTCCAACGCCGACTAGGATCCAATGTCATGACCCAGCTTCCACTGCGGGCTCAGCTCGCGAGCGCCCTGGGCCGCAGCGCTGCCACGCTGTCCAGGATGACCGGGCGTGGCGACGGTTCGGTGATCGGCGGGCGGGTCGGTCTGATGCTCGAACCCGACCTGCTGCGCAAGTTGGCCCACGATCGCAAGCTGGCCCTGGTCAGCGCGACCAACGGCAAGACCACGACGACCAGGCTGATCACGTCCGCGCTGCTGGAGCTGGGCGAGGTGGCCACGAACGCGTTCGGCGCGAACATGCCCGCCGGGCACGTCTCGGCGCTGTCCCAGCACAAGGACGCCCCCTACGGCGTCCTGGAGGTCGACGAGAAGTACCTCCCCGAGGTGCTCGGCACGACCGGCGCGAGCGTCGTCTGCCTGATGAACCTCAGCCGCGACCAGATGGACCGCGCGGCCGAGATCTGGCTGCTGGCGCAGAAGTGGCGCAGGGCGCTGTCGGGCAAGCCCACGCACGTCATCGCCAACTGCGACGACCCCCTGGTCACCTGGGGCGCCTCGACCGCCGCCAAGGTCACCTGGGTCGCCGGCGGGCAGCGCTGGAAGGAGGACTCCTGGTGCTGCCCCGAGTGCGGCGGCCCGCTCGACCGCAAGGACGCCGACTGGGCCTGCCGCGAGTGCACCTTCCACCGGCCTGAGCCGCAGTGGGTGCTCGACGACGACAGCGTCGTCGATCCGCGCGGGCAGCGGTGGCTGCTCGACATCCAGCTTCCCGGCCTGGCCAACCGGTCCAACGCGGTGATGGCGCTGGCCGTGGCCGAGGCGTTCGGGCTGCCGGTCGAACGGGCGCTGCCCCGGCTGCGCGAGGTCACCTCGGTGGCGGGCCGCTACACCACGGTCGAGCGCGACGGCCGCCACGCGCGGCTGCTGCTGGCCAAGAACCCGGCGGGCTGGCTGGAGGCGTTCGACGTCTCCGAGCCGAACCTGCCGATCATCCTGTCGGTCAACGCGCAGGGCCCCGACGGGCGCGACACGTCCTGGCTGTGGGATGTCGACTACCGCATCCTGCGCGGCCGCCCGGTGTTCGTCACCGGTGAGCGCCGCCTCGACCTGGCCCTCCGGCTGGACGTCGCCGACGTGCCGTTCACGCTCTGCGCCACGTTCTCCGAGGCCCTCGCCATGCAGCCGCCCGGCCGGGTGGACGTGATCGCCAACTACACCGCCTTCCAGCAGATCCGATCGGAGTTCGGCCGTGCAGTCTGACAGCGCCCTGCGGATCGTCTGGATCTACCCCGACCTGCTGAGCACCTACGGCGACCAGGGCAACGTGCTGGTGCTGGAGCAGCGGGCCCGGCGCAGGGGCGTCGAGGTCGAGACCGTCCACGTCCGCTCGGCCGACCCGGTGCCCGAGACGGGCGACATCTACCTCATCGGCGGCGGCGAGGACCGCCCGCAGATCCTCGCGGCCGAGCGGCTGCGCCGCGACGGCGGGCTGCACCGGGCCATCGCCCGTGGCGCGTCCATGCTGGCGGTGTGCGCGGGCTACCAGATCATGGGCAGCACGTTCGGCGGCGAGGAGGGCCAGCCGGTCGCCGGCGTGGGCCTGATCGACATCGCCAGCACGCGCGGCCCGGCCCGCGCGGTCGGCGAGCTGGTCGCGGAGGTCGACGCGGCGCTCGGCCTGCCGACTCTGACGGGCTTCGAGAACCACATGGGCGTCACCCACCTGGGGCCGGGCGTCAAGCCGCTGTCGAAGACGGTCAGGGGCGTGGGCAACGGCGACGGTTTCGAGGGCTGCTACGCGGGCCACATCGTCGGCACGTACCTGCACGGCCCGGCGCTGGCCCGCAACCCGGCGCTCGCCGACCTGCTCCTCGGCTGGGCCGGGGTGGAGCCGGCGCCCCTCGACGACTTCCGCTACGACCAGCTGCGGCAGGAGCGCCTGAACACCGTTTTGGCGCGTCAGTAAAGCTGTCGATAGACCCGTTAATAGATCAGGGCCTGGGCGCCGTCGGCCACCGCCTCCTCGACGAAGGCGGAGGCGCCGGCGATGCGCACGCCCTCGATGACGTCGTCGACCGTGATGTCGCGGCGGGCCGCGCACTGGGTGCAGACCGTGACCCGGCCCCCGGCCAGCACGGCATCGAGCAGATCCGTGAGCGGGGCGGCGTGGGGCAGGCTGAACTCCTTGGCCCTGCCGGGAAGGGCGAACCAGGAGGACTCGCCGGTCAGCCAGAGAGAGACCGCGACGCCGCTCGCGAGGGCGGCGGCCGCGACGGTGAAAGCCTGGTTGCAGCGCTCAGGGGCGTCGGCCCCGGCGGTCACCTTGATAACCAGTGATCGTGCCATGCGGCCACCCTATTCGTCCCCGAGACATGCCGCTCGGGCAGGGGACGTTCAGGCGGGACGTTCGGGTGGGGGACGTTCGGGTGGGGACTAGGGTTGGGGAGCATGGAGGAACCTGAGGTGCATCCCGACCTGGAGCCGATCGCCTTCCTGCTCGGCCGCTGGGAGGGTGCGGGCGTCGGCGGCTACCCGACGATCGAGAGCTTCAACTTCGGCCAGGAGATCGAGTTCGGCCACATCGGCAAACCGTTCCTGACCTACGTGAGCCGCACCTGGCTGCTCGACCACGACGGCAACCGGGTCAAGCCGCTGGCCACCGAGACCGGCTACTGGCGTCCGCAGCCCGACCGGCAGCTTGAGGTGGTGCTCGCGCACCCCACCGGGATCGTCGAGATCTACGTCGGCGAGGTCGTCTTCCACAAGATCGAACTGCAGACCGACGTGGTGGCCCGCACCGCGTCCGCCAAGGAGTACACCGCGGGGCGGCGGCTCTACGGGCTGGTCAACGGCAACCTGATGTGGGCCTACGACATGGCCGCGGTGGGGCAGAGGCTCACGTCCCACATGTCCGCCGAGTTGAAGAAGGTGGCATGAGCGGGCCGTTCACGTCCGATGTCGTCGAGGCGATCAAGCGGCACATGAACGACGACCACGGCGACGACGCGCTCGTGATCGTGCGCGGGCTCGGCGGGCGTCCCGACGCCACGACCGCAGCCACCAGCGGCGTCGACGCGGAGGCGATCGAGTTCACGATCGACGGCGGCGAGCTGGTGCGGGTGCCGTGGGGCGAGACGCTGACGGAGCGTCCGCAGGTGCGCGTGGCGGTCGTGCGGCTCTACCGCGACGCGTGCGCGCGGCTCGGCATCCCGGCGCGGGACGAGCACTAGCACGCGGCGGGCGCCCGAAGGCGGCGGGCGCGTGGTGGAACAAAGAAGGGGCCCCAGACGTGCTCCGCCTGTTCGACCAGGCGGGCCGGATGGACCAAGGTCGGGATCGATCCCGCCCTCCGGCTGTCGGGGGCCCCGGTGGTTGCCTCGTATTCGCCAGAACGGACGCGAGACACCAGTCCGCTGCTAGCGGACAACCACCTCGCTAGTCCAACTATGAATCACCATTGCTTGGACCACCTCCTTTCCGCGTACTCACGAAGTTATGCGGTCGCGTACGAAACGGGCAAGCGATTATCCGTCGGTCGTAGACTCGGAGCATGACGGAGACGCAGTGGCACGAGGAACTCCGCGCCAAGGGCTACCGGGTGACTCCTCAGCGGCAACTCGTGCTCGAAGCGGTCAAGGAGTTGGAGCACGCCACGCCGGAAGCGATCTGCGCCAAGGTCCGCGAGACCGCCCGTGGGGTGAACATCTCGACCGTCTACCGGACCGTGGAGCTGCTCGAAGAGCTGGGCATGGTGACCCACACCCACCTGAGCCACGGGGCGCCTACGTACCATCTGGCGGCCGAGGCCGACCACGTCCACCTGGTGTGCCGCGACTGCGGTGAGGTGGGGGAGGTGCGGCCCGAGATGGCAGAGGGGCTGGTCAAGGGGCTCGAGGAGGAGCTGGGGTTCGTCGCGGATGTGCGCCACCTGACCGTCTTCGGCCGCTGCCGCAACTGCCGGTAGGCCGCATCACCTGGCGGCCGTAGCCGCCGGTGGGGTCGCGTCGCCCGACCGTCTTCGGACGCCGTCGGAAGTGCCGATAACCTGAAGGCATGCGTAGCCCTCTGCTCGATCTCCCCGGCGCCGTCCCTGCCGACGGCCCCGACGCCGACGTGGCGGCGCACTACGGCGACCTGTTCGCCGAGCAGCGCGCACTGGCCAAGGGGGAGGCGGTCGTCGACCGCAGCAACCGTGAAGTGGTGCGTGTCTCCGGGGTCGACCGGCTGAAATGGCTGAACGACCTCACATCGCAGAAGCTCGACACGCTCGCGCCGGGGCAGTGGGCACAGACCCTCCTCCTCGACCTTCAGGGCCGCGTGGAGCACCACCTGACACTGATCGACGACGGCGAGGCCGTGCTGGCCCACGTCGAGCCCGGCACGTCGGCGAGCCTGATCGACTACCTCGACCGGATGCGGTTCATGCTCCGCGTGGAGGTGAGCGACATGTCGGGCGAGCTGGCCGTGCTCTCCACCCCTGACGAGGACGTCCTGGTGCCGCGGGCCGAGCTGTCCGACCACCTGGGCAAGCCGCTGGCCGGGCTCTGGGCGTACGAGGCGCTGCGCATCGAGCGCCACCGGCCGCGGCTCGGCTTCGACACCGACCACAAGACGATCCCGCACGAAGTGGGCTGGATCGGCGCGGCCGTGCACCTCAGCAAGGGCTGCTATCGGGGGCAGGAGACGGTGGCCCGGGTGCACAATCTGGGGCATCCGCCGCGTCGCCTGGTCTTCCTGCACCTCGACGGCAGCGTCGACACGCTGCCCGTGCACGGAGCGCCAGTGATCTTCGAGAGCCAGGAGGTCGGCACGGTGGGCTCGGCCGCCCGCCACCACGAGCTGGGCCCGATCGGGCTGGCCGTGATCAAGCGGACGGTGCCGGTTGACGCACCGCTCCTGGCCGGCGGCGTGGCGGCGAGCCAGGAGGTCATCGTCCCGCCCGACGCGGGCCGCAACGTCTCCATCGACCCGTCACTGCGCCGCCGCATCCGGTAGCCCCGCCGTACGCCCGTCATCTGCGCCGCCGCGCAGGGGGAGCAGCCGGCCCCCGGCGCCGCGGCGGCAGATGACACGTCACCCGCGCTGTCGCATCCGGACGGCGCCGTCAGGCGCCCAGGGTGCGCAGCGTGGTGATCAGGCCGTGCTGGTCGGGGAGCCGGGCGAAGAACTCCGCGTCGGCGGCGTCCACCGCTGCGACGGCCCGCTGGGCGAGCTCCTGACCCCGGTCGGTGAGCGCGAGCCGCCTGGCGCGCGTGTCGGCCGGGTCGACCTCGCGTACCAGCAGGCCCTTGTCCTCCAGCTTGCGCAGCACCTGTGAGGTCATCTTGACGTCGGTGTCGGCGTGCCTGGCGACGCTGAGCTGGTTGGGGTGCTCACCCTGGCTGTTCAGCCACCAGGTGCTGGCCAGCAGCACGAACTGGACGTGCGTCAGGCCGAGCGGGGCCAGCGTGGCGGTGACGGCACGCTGCCAGCGCAGCGTGACCCGCCACATCAGGAAGCCGGGGCTGTCGCCAGGGGTGAGCGACATCAGCGCTCGGCCAGCTTCACCAGCGCCGCCATCGCCTCGGGCAGGTCGGACGTGATCTCGGGCCCCGCGTGCTCGGCTCCCGGCCCGCTCACCTCGACCCGGTGGGTGACCCGGGTGCCGGCCGCGACGCGGTCGAGGCGGTGGACGAAGCGCACCGTCAGCCCGTCGACCTCGGTCTCGTCGGTGAACAGCGCGTTCTCCTCCAGCGCGGTGATGCGCATGCGCACCGGCTCCTGGCCCTCGGGCGTCATCGCGATCTCGGTGCCCACGGCGAACGGGCCGAGGATCTCGATCCGCTCCAAGCCCGTGTCCCAGGCGGTCCAGCCGTTCACGTCGGCGTAGAGCGCCCAGACGGCCTCGGCCGGAGCGGTGGTCTCGACGCTGTGCTCGTACTCCCACATGGTGGTCTCCCATCGACCGACGACGAAATAGCCTACGCAGAGATTATCTCCGCGCAGACTATCTTGTCCAGTTCTCACAGGTCGATGACGAGCGTGATCGGGCCGTCGTTGACGAGGGAGACCTGCATGTCGGCGCCGAAGCTGCCCGTCTCCACGTGCGCGCCCAGTGCTCTCAGCTCGCTGACCACCGCCTCGACCAGCGGTTCCGCGACCGGGCCCGGGGCGGCCGCCTGCCAGGTGGGGCGCCTGCCCTTGCGCGTGTCGCCGTACAGGGTGAACTGGCTGATCACCAGGAGCGGCGCGGAGACGTCCGAGCAGGACTTCTCGCCGTGCAGGACGCGCAGGCCCCACAGTTTGGCCGCGAGCTTCGCGGCCTCGGCCGGCGTGTCGGTGTGCGTGACCCCGACCAACACCATCAGACCCGGCTCGTCGATCGCCCCGACCGTCTTCCCGTCGACCACCACGGACGCGGAACTCACCCGCTGCACAACTGCTCGCATGGCATCCCATTCTGGCGTAGGGAGTCTCGTTCGTAGACTCGTCCCGAAAGGGGGCGCAATGGCGCTTGTTGTGGAAGTTGTCCGGTCTGGGTTCGTAGAGTCCACGCACCACGCTCGCATGTTCACCGTCGACACCGAGGGCAGGCCGGTCGAGGCGCACGGCGCGGTGCACGTCCCGGCCTCGCCCAGGTCGTCGATGAAGCCCCTCCAGGTGCTCGGCATGCTGCGCAGCGGCCTGTCACTGGACGGCGAGCTGCTCGCGCTGGCTTGCGCCTCGCACTCCGGCGAGCCCTTCCACGTCGAGGGCGTGCGCGAGATCCTGTCAGGCGCGGGTCTGGACGAGTCGGCCCTGCTCTGCCCCGAGGACTACCCCGAGGACAGGTCCGTCGCGACCCGCGGACGCGTCTACATGAACTGCTCGGGCAAGCACGCCGCCATGCTCGCCACCTGCGTGCTCAACGACTGGCCGACCGCGACCTACCTCGAACCGAAGCACCCGCTGCAGCGGGCGATCCGCACCACCGTGGAGGACCTGACGGGCGAGCGGGTGGCGGCCTCGGGCGTGGACGGATGCGGCGCCCCGCTGTTCTTCGTCTCGATGGTCGGGGTGACGCACGCGTTCCGGTCGTTCCCCCGCGGCGACGCCCACCAGCGGCGCGTCTTCGACGCCATGCGCGCCCACCCCGAGTGGACGTCCGGCACCCACCGCCCGGAGGCGAAGCTGATGCGCGCCGTGCCCGGCCTGATGCTGAAGGCCGGAGCCGAGGCCTTCGAGGCGTTCACCTTCGAGGACGGCAGGGCGGGCACCGTCAAGATCGAGGACGGCTCGTCCCGGGCCCGTAGCCTGGCCACCGTGGCCGCCCTGCGCTCCCTCGGCGTGGACGCCCCTGACCCGACCCCGCCGCTCCTCGGCGGCGGCAGGCCGGTGGGCGAGCTGCGTATCCGCTGACCGGCTAGAGGGTCCGGAACTGGCGGGTCGCGGAGATCGCCCCCGAGGTCGTGGTGGTGAACGTGCGCATCGAGCCGGCGAACTTCGACAGGTCCCACTCCGCCGGGCCGTGGTACCAGTACAGGTTGTCGCTCTGCCTGCCGTTGCCCGTGACGGAGGCCACCACCCGCGACCAGTGCTCGACCCCGTCGAAGATCACCGCGTAGGGCAGGTAGCGGGAGAACAGCTCCACCCGGTGCTGCTCGGGCACCTCGCCCAGCTCGCCGGAGAACAGGTACTCGCGGAAGGCCAGGGTGTGGGCCAGCGCGGCCGAGCCCTTGGCCGTCTTGGCGGGCATGTACTGCCCGCCGACCGCGAGCGAGCCGCCCGCGATGACCAGCGCCAGGCCGAGCAGCCCGTACGTGGTGAACCAGGCCAGGCCGACCGTCGCCACCAGCCCGGCGCCGATCAGCGCCAGGCCGATCACCGTCCACCTGGTGCGCTCGGTGTCGGGACGCCGCGCGAACCAGCCCTGCTCGACCACGTCGGCGTACAGGGCGTCGCGCACCTTGCCGAGCTGCCCGGCGAACGCACCCGACAGCTGTGACAGCAGCACCACGTCGCGGCCGTCGAAGATCGCCTCGTACAGCGCCCGCTCGTACGGCAACAGCGCGAGAACCGGCGCGGACGGCAGCTTGACCAGCATCCAGTCGGGCGCGTCGTAGGTCTGCCTGGGCTGTTCGTCGATGCGCAGGTAGCCGCGGACCGCCAGGTCCACGATCGTCGCGGTCACGTCCACCACGTCGGCCTGCTCGTCGACGAGCGTGCCGATCTGGCCGGGACGCACCCCGTCGGGCGGGGAGAAGTGCCCGTTCGCCGCGGCGCTGCCGTCGTGCTGCCGCTCGTGGTCCACGACCCGGGCGTCACGACCGCGCGTCCAGTACAGCAGGGCGACCCCGCCGAGCAGCAGCACCAGCAGGGCGGCCAGCGCACCGCCGGTGACCGCGTTCAGCGTGAACGCGGTGGCCAGCGAGAAGCGCTTCTCCAGGATCGCCGTCGCGCCGGTGGACCCCTTCGGGTAGCCGACGACCACGGTCAGCGCCTCGCCGGGCTTCAGGCCGTCCTGTTCGAAGTCCGCCTGGGTGGCGCTGTGGTCCATCGAGCCGGACGTGCAGAAGATCGCCGACGTCGGCTCGCCGGCGAAGCACGACAGGTTCTGCACCTGGCCGGGGCCGCTCACCTTGACGGTGGCCTTGGTGACCGGGGTGCTCCAGCCGCTCACCGGGTACCAGCGCAGCTCCTCGATGTCGCCCGACTGGCTGACGGCGCCCTTGACGTCGTACTCGACGGTGCCCGGCGCCTTCACCGTGAGCCGGTCGCCGGCGAGCGTGCCGCCCTTGACGTTCGAGATCTGGAACAGCCGGTCGTTGGCGTCGTCGTAGCGGACGCTGGTGGGGACGGTCCGCTCCAGCTGGCCCGACGCGCCGCCGATCTTCTCGACCACGTGCAGGGTCCCGTTCTTGGCGAGCGTCATCGTCACCTCGTCGGTGATGCCCGCTGCCGCCGTGGCCGGGACGGCGGCGGCCATGCTCAAAGCGGCCGTCAAAGCGGCTGTGCCGAGGACGGCGAGCGTGCGCCTGATACCGGTCATGGCCGCAAATCGTATCGGTTCGGGCGTGGACGGGTCAGTCCAGCGTGATGCTGTTGGCCGCCCTCCGTACGCTCTCCTCCGACGCCCCCTCGCCCGGGTTCTCGGTGGCGAGCGCCTGGTTCGCCTGGACGAACGGCCGCAAGCGGCGCTCGTAGCGGTCGAACGCCCCGGACGGGTCCCTGGCGAGCTCGTCGGCCAGCACGTACGCCCCCACCATGGCCAGGCTGGTGCCCTGACCCGACAGCAGCGAGGCGCAGTACCCGGCGTCGCCGAGCAGTGCGACCCGGCCCTTCGCGTAGTGGTCCATCCGGATCTGGGCCGCCGCGTCGAAGTAGAAGTCGGGCGCCTCCCACATGGCCTTGAGCAGCCTCGGCCCCTCCCACCGCAGCCCCGAGCAGTGCCGCTCGACGAGCCGCTTCTGCCCGTCGAGGTCGCGATGGTCGTAGCCGATCACGGGGGCGCCGAAGCCGATGTTCACCCGCAGCTCCGCGTTGCCCGGGACTGTGTAGAGGCCGAACCCGGCCTCGCCGTCGCGGTGCCACACCTGCCAGCGGTCCAGGTCGAGGAAGTTGTCGGTCGTGTAGATGGCGACGTACATGCCGAGGTGGTGGACGAACGGGGGCTCGTCGCCGAAGGTGAGTCTCCGCACGTTGGAGTGGAGGCCGTCGGCGCCCACGACGTAGTCGAAGCCGCGCCGCGCGCCGCTCTCGAACGTGACCCGCACACCGTGGTCGTCCTGGGCGAGTTCGGCGATCGAGTCGCCGTAGAGGTACTCGACCCCGCTGGTCGCGCCGAGGAGGATCTCGGTGAGGTCGTCACGCATGATCTCGACGTCGTCGCTGTCGAGCCGCCCGCCGCTGATCGTCTTCTCGGTGGTGCGCATGATCTCGTTGCCGTCGGCGTCGACCATCGACATGCCGCGCATGTCCGTGTTCTTGCCGCGGACCTGTTCCAGGACGCCCGTCCGCTCGGCCACGGTGAGGGCGACCCCGCGGATGTCGACGGCCTGGCCGCCCGTGCGGGTGGCGGGGGCGCGTTCCACCACGGTGACGTCGCAGCCGTGCCTGCGCAGCCAGTGGGCGAGCGTGGGGCCGCCGATGCCGGCACCCGAGATGAGGACGTTCATGGGAGTACTCCCTGTCGGTGTTGACGTCGTACGCAGGCTGAATGTACGCCGTACATACAGCTGACGCAAGCGGGGTTTTCGCTGCTCTGTACTAGTACAGGGGGCGGCCTGTTGACACCTGCCCTGCTAGGCTCTGTACTAGTACAGCCGGGAAGGAGGCCGAGTGGTCGGGAAAAGTGCTCCGCCGTACGCGCGGATCGTCGACGACATCAGGCGGCGCATCGCCGACGGAGAGTTCCGCGCCGGCGACCGCATCCCGTCGACCAGGCAGCTCGCCAGAGACTGGAACGTCGCCCTGGCCACCGCCGCCAAGGCCCTGACCGTCCTCGGCCAGGAGGGCGTCGTCAAGGCCGAGCCCCGCGTCGGCAACGTCGTCGCGGAGCCCCGCACGAGCGCCACCGTGCCGGGCGCGCGGCCGCCGCACCCCGCGGCCCACGACGGCGAGCTCACGCGCGGCCGCATCGTGCGGGCGGCCATCGGCATCGCCGACGCCGAAGGGCTGGCCGCCGTCTCCATGCGCGGCATCGCGGGCAGGCTCGGCGTGGCCACCATGTCCCTCTACCGCCACATCGGCAGCAAGGACGACCTGGTGGAGCTGATGATCGCGGCGGTGCTCGCCGAGTTCCCGCTGCCGGACGACCCGCCGGACGGCTGGCGGGCCAGGCTGGAGGCCGGGGCCCGGACCCAGTGGGCCGCCTACCGCGCCCATCCCTGGATGGCCGGGGTCACCGCGCTGGCCAGGCCGCTGCCGTCACCCAGCCT
Source organism: Nonomuraea sp. NPDC005983 (assembly GCF_040614375.1). Classification (NCBI taxonomy): domain Bacteria; kingdom Bacillati; phylum Actinomycetota; class Actinomycetes; order Streptosporangiales; family Streptosporangiaceae; genus Nonomuraea; species Nonomuraea sp. NPDC005983. The sequence goes on along the minus strand of NZ_JBEXUP010000023.1, from coordinate 33,974 downwards.
GGCCAGGCACACCGAATGGGCCCTGGCGGCGGTCGACGGCTACGGCCTCGACGGCGACACCATGCTGCACGTGCACATCCTGGTCTACAGCTACGTCCAGGGCCTCGCGGCCAGCCTCGAAGCGGAGGTCCAGGCCGAGGCCGCCACGGGGCTCACCGAGGACGAGTGGATGCGGACTCAGGACACGCAGCTGTCGGCGATCGTCGGCTCGGGCTCCTACCCGACGTTCCACAAGGTCGTGAGCGGCATGGAGGACGGGTTCGACTTCGACTTCGACCGCCTCTTCGAGTTCGGCCTCCGCCCGATGCTCGACGGCCTTCGCCCGATCGTGGAGGGGCACGCATGACCAGCGCACCCGAGCCGATGGACGAGGCCGTCGAGGCCGTCGAGGAAGGCGACGTCCAGACCCTGAAGCGGCTGCTGGTGGCCGACCCGTCGCTCGCCACCGCCAGGCCCGACGACGCGCGCACGCTCCTGCACGTGGCGACCGACTGGCCGGGCCACCGGCCCCACGTCGCCGAGACCATCGCCCTGCTGGTCGAGTCGGGCGCCGACGTCAACGCCCGGTTCGTCGGCTACCACGCGGAGACGCCCCTGCACTGGGCGGCGAGCAACGACGACGTGACGGCCATCGACGCCCTCCTCGACGCGGGCGCCGACATCGACGCCCGCGGCGCGGTCATCGCCGACGGCACACCGCTCTCCGACGCGGTGGCCTTCGCCCAGTGGCGGGCTGCCCGCCGTCTGGTGGAGCGCGGCGCGCACGTCGTGCCCAGGCACGCCGCGGCCCTCGGCATGGCCGACAAGGTCACCGTCGCCGACCAGGACGAGCTGGACCTCTGCTTCTGGTACGCCTGCCACGGCGGTCAGCGCGGGGTCGCCGAGGACCTGCTCGCGAGAGGCGCCAACCTCGACTGGCTCCCGCCCTGGGAGTGCCGGACCCCGCTCGACGCCGCGACCCGCCACGGCTTCACCGACCTGGCCGCCTGGCTCCGCACCCAGGGCGCCCACTCGGCCACCCGCTTCTGACCTCCGCCCGCGCCGTCACCGGGCTCCCGACCGGCCGCTTACCCGCCCGCGCACGCTGCTGTCGCGCGCCGAAGCAGACCGTGATTCGCCCCTAGTCGCAGATTTCCACGCGGACGCGGCGGAATCCGCGCCCCTTGCTCTCGATCTTCGCCACCCGCAGGCGGCCGATCTGCTTGGTCGACGCCACGTGGGTGCCGCCGTCGGCCTGGGTGTCGAGGCCGACGATGTCGACGACCCGCACGTCCTTGACCGTCTCGGGCACCAGGTTCGTCGCGGTCCTGATGATGTCGGGGATCGCGAACGCGTCCTCGCGGGGGAGGACCCGCACGTCGATGCGCCTGTCGGCGGCGATCTCGGCGTTGCAGGCCGCCTCGACCGCCTCGCGGAACCCAAGGGGCACCTCGGGCATGTTGAAGTCCATCCGGGCGCTGCCGACGGTCTGCTTCTCGGGGGAGATGAGCGGCTCCATGTTGCCGCCCGTGACCAGGGAGCCGTAGTCGCGGAAGACCACGCCGCACAGCACATGCAGCCCCGAGTGGGTGCGCATGAGGGCCGAGCGGCGCTCGTCGGCGACGGCGGCCTGAACGGTGGTGCCAGCCGGGGGAATCGGGTCACCTTCGGCGGGGACGAGGACGAGGTCATCGCCCTTGCGGACGCCGACGATCCGGGTCTCGACACCCAGCCACACGAGAACTCCGTGATCGGCGGGCTGGCCGCCCCCGCCCGGATAGAATGCCGACCTGCTCAAGACGATTCCATCGGGTGTCGAGTCCAGCACGACGGCCTCGAAGTCGCGAAGGTTCTGATCCGAGAGTTCGAGCCGTTGCGTACGCCCGTGGAGGTCGATGGTCATATCGGCAGCCTAGAGCCCCTGAGGTGGTCATGCGCGGCCCGCTGCGTCACGCCCTGATCGCATCGGCCGCGCTGATCCTGGGGATTTGTTACGCGATATCGGGATGTGCGAGCGACGTCGGGAACGTCGCTCGCCACCAGTCCGCCGGAGAGCGCACCCCGCCGGCCGGCGGGCAGGCGCTCGACGCGCCGGTGATGATGGTCCTCGGCGACAGCTTCACCGTCGGCTCCGGGCCCGTGCCGCCGTGGCGCACGTACGCGTCGGAGGCCGCGCGGCTGCTCGGCTGGCAGCCCGTCCTGGCGGGCGCGGGCGGCACCGGCTACCTCAACGAGGGCCGCGCCGGGCGGACGTTCCAACGCTCGTTCGAGGAGGAACTGGCCTGGCGTCCGGCCCCGGACGTCCTGGTGGTCTCGGGCGGGCACAACGACCACCGGTGGAGCGTGCTCAGCGTGAGCCGGGCGGCGCGGCAGTTGCTGAGGGACGCCAGGGCCCGGTGGCCGTCGACCCGGGTGATCGTGGTCGGCCCCATCTGGCTCGACGACGCCCCGGCCAAGGCGTACGCGATCCGCGACACTCTCGCCAGGGTGGCGGAGCGGGAGGGGGTCGCGTTCCTCGACCCGCTGCGGGAGCGCTGGATCACGGGCAGTCGCGCGGAGGTGATGCTGCCCGACGGCGTGCACCCCACGTTCGCCGGCCATCTCCGCCTGGCGCACTGGCTGGCGGCGAAGCTCGACAGCTAGCGGGCCCGTAGGCGGATGCGGCGCTCAACAGCCGGCGGGCCTGTGGGCGCTTGCGGCGCTGCCCGGCGATCGGGCCCGTGAGCCGGGGCGCGGTGTGTCTACCAGGGCCCGTAGGGGCCGTTGTTGCCGCCCCGGCCGCCCATGCCCTTGACGGCGGGCTTCACGTCCACGATGTACACGGCGGCGGCGATGACCGCGATGATCGAGAAGAAGCCCAGCCCGATGCCGATGAACGTCGCGCCGCCGACCAGCATGAAGTAGTTGAAGTAGGACCAGGCGCCGGCGGCCGAGAAGAGCGTGGCCAGCACGAGGATGATCAACCACAGGTTCTTCTGCAGCTTGCCCGCCGCCACGAACGCGGTCTGCGGCACGCGCAGCGCGTGGACCAGCGCGTAGACCGACATGCCGAAGATGCCTGCGGCGAGCAGCAGGAACAGGAGGTTGAGGCCGCCGTTGATCAGATTCATGTCTTCCGCTCCGCCCGATGCCGCGATGAGGTGACTTCAGCCTAGTAGCCGCCCCCGACAAGCGGGACCCGTGCGCGCGAAGGCCCGCCTCGACAGAGGCGGGCCCCGGCGTCGGTCAGGCCTTGGCCTTGCTGGTGCGGGTCTTCTTGACCGGGGTGGCGACGGATGGCCGGGCGGCCTCCGACACCTCCTCGAGCTCCAGGGCGGCCCCGCCGCTCACCTTGCTGACGACCTTGCGGCCGCGGCTGGCGAAGTCCTCGTAGGCGACGGTGGCGCGGTGGGCGAGGTGGTCGGCGTACTCGCGGGCCCTGTCGGGGAACTCCCTGGCGATGCCCTCGGCCTTGTCGGCGTAGTTGCGGGCCTTCACCGGCAGGTCCTTGGCGAGCTCGGAGCGGCGCGACTGGAGCTTCTGCAGCTGCTCGGGCAGCCCGCGCAGCTTCTCGACGGCGTAGTCGCCGACACCCGCGACGGCGTAGAACGGCTTGGACTCGGTGAGCTTCTTGACCTCGGTGGCGAGCGTCATGGGTTAACCTTCCTTGGTTTCCTGGCTGGCGGTGCCGTTGTCGGAAGTCGCCGTGAAGGGCTCAAGCGCGGCGAGCAACTCTTCCGGTAGCGGCTGTCCGTCGTCCGGTTCGGAGTCGCGCTGGGGGCGGGCGTTCTGGGAGGTCTGCTCGCCCTCGGTGCGGCTCTCCTTGCGGAACGACTCATAGATGTCGATCAGCACCTGGCGTTGCCGCCCGGTGAGATGCGTGTCGGCCCTGACCGCGGTGATCACGTCGCTCGGCGGTTCGCGGTCCTCGATGAGGCCCGCCTGCACGTAGAGCGCCTGCGCGGAGATGTGCAGGCCCTTCGCGATCTGGTTCAGGATTTCGGCGCTCGGCTTGCGCAACCCGCGCTCGATCTGGCTGAGGTACGGGTTGGAGACACCCGCGGCCGCCGCGAGCTGGCGGAGCGAGATCTTCGCCTGCTGCCGCTGGTCGCGGATGTACTCACCGATCGAGCCGACCTTGGGTAGTGCCATACCCGATAGTCTGCCTCGCCATGCTTGCAATTGCAAACACGCTAGCTAACATTTGCAAGCGCTAGAGCTGGATGAACCACAAGAAGGGTGCGGACGTGACCAAAGTCACCGAAAGCGTGAGGATGCCGTAACGCAGCCCTGTCGACAGCTCGGGGCCCGGTTTGATGAGCCGGTCGACCCTGGCCATCACGTTCTGCGCGTGCACGCCGAGCATCCCGTGCGGGGTGGGCATGGCGCCTGCGGTGCCGAACCTGAGCAGCGCCGTGGCCAGCCTGCGGGGCGAGCAGTAGCGCCGGGCGCGGTCGTCGGCCGCCATCTCGACGAGCAGCTCCACCTGCGCCTGCGCCTCGCACACCACCTTGGACCAGGGCAGCGCCCTACGCAGTGCGGCGAACGGCAGCAGCACCAGGTCGTGGCGCTCGCGGACGTGCGCGGCCTCGTGCGCCAGCACGGCGGTCAGCTCGTCCTGCGACAGCAGCTTGAGCGCGCCCTCGCTGACCACCACCTGTGAGCGCAGCCCCGGCACGCAGTAGGCCGCCGCGCCCGGATGGTCGAGCACCCGCACGCCCGGCACGCCCGGATCGTCGCGGGCGATCAGGGCGAGCAGCATGCGGTGCCGTCTGCGCGCGCGCAACGCCTGCACGCCCGCGGTGAGCAGCACCACGACGAGCACGGCGAGCGCGGTGAGCCCCGCGGTCATCGCCAGCACGTGCAGCGGGTCCCACGCGTCGCGCGGAGGACGCCCGTCGGCGAAGGCGACCAGGCCGGGCATGACGCCGACACCGTACGGCTGGACGGCGTAGGCCAGCATGGCGCCGGTCGTGGCCAGGCCCCAGGCGACGCCGAGGGACTGCCACAGGATGATGGCGACCCGGGGCGCGCGAGACGTCCACCGGGCGGTCGTGAAACGCCAGGAGCCGACCGCGCACGCCGTGGCGAGCGCTGCCAGCGCCGCTGCCGTGATCACTCGTCCTCCAGCTCCGTGAGCGCTTTTCGCAGGACGTCCGCCTCGGTGCCGGATACGGCCTGTGCGAACCTGGTCAGGGCGGCCGACCGGTCGCCCGTCAAGTCGAGAGCTTCCAGCATAAGCTCCGCGATGTACGAGTCGCGGCTTTCCGCCGGTTCATACCTCCAGGCGCGCCCGTCGCGGGTGCGCTGGAGGAAGCCCTTGCGGGTCAGGCGGTCGAGGACGGTCATGACCGTCGTGGGGGCGAGATCGCGGTCGGCTATGAGCCTGCCCACCTCGCGGGCGGTCAGGGGCCGGCTGTCCGCCCAGAGAATGTCCATGATGCTGCGTTCAAGCTCGCCGAGACCCTTCACACTCTGCAGCGTAGTACTACAACGTGTCGAGCAGACATCCGGGAGGCTGGTGAGATGGACATCACGTTGGTCCAGGGAGACATCACCGAACAGCAAGTCGACGCCGTGGTGAACGCCGCCAACTCGTCGCTGATGGGCGGAGGCGGGGTCGACGGCGCGATCCATCGCCGTGGCGGCCCGCGGATCCTGGAGGAGTGCCGGGCACTGCGGGCCTCCCGCTACGGCAGGGGCCTGCAGACCGGCCAGGCGGTCGCCACCACTGCCGGGCTCCTCCCCGCCCGCTGGGTGATCCACACGGTGGGCCCCGTCCACTCGGAGTCGGAGGACCGCTCGGGCCTGCTGGCGTCCTGCTACCGCGAGTCGCTGCGGGTCGCCGAGTTGCTGGGCGCGGCCACGGTCGCCTTTCCGGCGATCTCCACGGGCATCTACCGATGGCCCCTCGACGACGCCGCGCGCATCGCAGTCCAGGCCGTGCGGGAGGCGGACACGTCGGTCGCGGAGGTCAGGTTCGTGCTGTTCGACGCCGGAGCCTACGCCGCGTTCGAGAGGCAGCTGTAGGTCGAGAGGCAGCTGTAGGTCGAGAGGCAGCTCTGACGGGGCGATCGCGGTCCGGGAAGGCGACTAGGGGGCGATCGCGGACCAGGGGAGCGTGAGCTCGCCCAGCCGCCACCTGGCCCGGCCGCCGAGGGGCGCCTGGCGCGGCACCGGCCAGGACTCACCCAGTCTGGCCACCGCCGCCAACCAGCGCTGGCGCAGGCCGTGCACTCCGTAGGGGGCGCTGACCGCCCAGGCGTGGTCGAAGTCGCGCAGGAACGCGTGAATGCGCTCACCCGGCACGTTGCGGTGGATGAGCGTCTTCGGCAGCCGGTCCGCCAGGTCGGAGGGCCGCTGGAAGGCGTCGAAGCGGGCCGAGAAGGTGAGCGTCTTCGGGCCCTCGCGGTCGAGGCCCACCCAGACGGCCCGGTGGCCGACCTCGGACGAGGTGCCCTCCACCAGCAGCCCGCCGGGCGCCAGCCTGGCGCGCAGCACGTCCCAGTAGTGCCACGCCTCCGCCTCGCCGTACTGCCTGAGCACGTTGAACGCGCGCACCAGCGTCGGCGGGCGGGAGACCGGCAGTTCGAAGCCGCCGAGCGCGAAGCTCAGCCCCTCGCGCTCGTACGGCTTGGCGCGCGCCACCCGCGCGGGGTCGATCTCGATGCCCATCACCTCGACGCCGGGGCTGATCCGGCGCAGCCGGGTGAACAGCTCCAGCGTGGTCGTGTGGGACGCGCCGTAGCCGAGGTCCACCACCAGCGGGCGCTCGCGCAGCCGGTGGCCGTGCACGGCGGCGACCCAGCGGTCGGAGCGCCTGAGCCGGTTGTGCCCGGTGGTGCCCCGGGTGATCGCGCCGACCGGTCTAGCCACTGACGCGGTGCACCTTGTGCTGGGCGGCCTGGGCGCGCGGGCGGATCACCATGCGGTCGATGTTCACGTGCGCGGGCCTGGTGACGCACCAGGCGATGGCGTCGGCCACGTCGTCGGAGGTCAGCGGCCCCGGCACGCCCTCGTACACGCGGGCCGCGGCCGCCTCGTCACCGCGGAAGCGGGTCAGCGCGAAGCCCTCGCTCTGCACCATGCCCGGCGCGATCTCGACGACCCGCACCGGCTGGCCGACGAGCTCCAGCCTGAGTGTCTCGGCCATGGAGGTCTGCGCGTGCTTGGCGGCGACGTACCCGCCGCCTCCCTCGTACGACACCAGGCCGGCCGTCGAGGTCAGCAGCACCAGCACCCCGTCGCCCGAGTCGATCAGCTTCGGCAGCAGCGCCTGGGTCATCCGCAGGGTGCCGAGCACGTTGGTGTCGTACATCCGCTGCCAGTCGTCGAGCCGGCCGTTGGCGACCGTCTCCACGCCGAGCGCGCCTCCCGCGTTGTTGACCAGCACGTCGCAGCGGTCGAGCGAGGCCACCAGCGCGTCGACCGACTCCTGCGAGGTCACGTCGAGCGTGACGGGCCTGATCGAGGGCGTCTCGGCCGCGAGCTTGTCGAGGCGGTCGCGCCGACGCGCGCCGGCCACCACGTCGTAGCCCTCCGCGGCCAGCCGCCGCGCCGTAGCCTCACCGATTCCGCTGCTCGCGCCGGTCACCACAGCCGTCTTCGTCATGAGTCACATCCTGCCAGGCGGCTTTTCGTACCCTCGCCGTGACGACATGTCGGGAATGTCGCAAAGATCTGCATAGTTGAAGTTTTGTTTGGAGGTGATGTCGGGTGAGGCGACGACGGGTCAACCGGGTCGCGACCATCAGCATGCACACATCCCCGCTGGATCAGCCGGGCACAGGCGACGCCGGCGGGATGAACGTGTACATCGTCGAGTCGGCCAGGCGGCTGGCCGAGCTGGGCGTGGAGGTGGAGATCTTCACCCGTCAGACCGCCCGTGACCTGCCGCCCGTCGCGGAACTCGCCCCCGGCGTCACGGTCAGGCACGTGACGGCAGGGCCGTACGAGGAGATGGACCGGGCGGACCTGCCCGCCCAGCTCTGCGCCTTCCTGTCGGGCGTGCTGCGCACCGAGGCCACGTACGACCCGGGACGCTACGACGTCATCCACTCGCACTACTGGCTGTCGGGCCAGGTCGGCTGGCTGGCCAAGGAGCGCTGGGGCGTCCCCCTGGTGCACACCATGCACACGATGGCCAAGGTCAAGAACCTGCTGCTGGCCCGCGACGACAAGCCGGAGCCCCGGGCCAGGGTGGTGGGCGAGCAGCAGGTCGTGGAGGTCGCCGACCGGCTCGTGGCCAACACCGAGGACGAGGGGAGCGAGCTCATGGAGCTGTACGCCGCCCCCGAGGAGCGCGTCGCGGTCGTCCACCCTGGCGTCAACCTCACCGTCTTCCAGCCCGACTCGCAGGGCGCCGCCCGCCACCGGCTCGGCCTGCCCCAGGACGCGCGCCTGCTGCTGTTCGTGGGCAGGATCCAGCCGCTGAAGGCCCCCGACGTGCTGCTGCGGGCCGCGTCCCGGATGCTCATCGAGGACCCGTCGCTGCGCGACAGGCTGGTCATCGCGTGCGTGGGCGGCCCTTCGGGCAACGGGCTCGCCCGGCCGTCCGTCCTCACGGACCTGGCCGCCGAGCTGGGCATCCAGGACGTGGTCCGGCTGGTGCCGCCCGCCCCGCAGCACGAGCTGGCCGACTGGTACCGCGCCGCCGACGTGACCGTCGTGCCGTCCTACAGCGAGTCGTTCGGGCTGGTGGCCCTGGAGTCACAGGCATGCGGGACGCCCGTCGCGGCCGCCGCGGTGGGCGGGCTGCGCACCGCCGTGCGCGACGGCGTCTCCGGCGTCCTGGTGGACTCGCACGACGCGCACGACTGGGCGCGGGCCCTGCGCCCGTTCATCGTCTCGCCGCGCTGGCGTGACGGCCTGTCGGCGGGCGCCCGCGCGCACGCCGCCGCCTTCGGCTGGCAGAGCACCGCCTCCCACCTCATGGAGGTCTACACGCAGGCCCTGGCCACGCAGCAGCCCAGCATGCCGATCGCCCTCACCTCCTAGGCTGGGCCCATGCGGGAATCCACCAGACAGGCCGTCGACGCCGCGCTCAAGGCCGCGGACGTCTCCTACGACGAGCCGCGGCCGGGAGCGTTCCTGGTGCGGCTGCCCGGCGAGCACAAGCTCGCGACCATGACCTGGCTGATCGTCGGAGAGCAGGCGCTGCACGTCGAGGCGTTCTTCTGCCGCCAGCCGGACGAGAACCACGCCGAGTTCTACAAGTGGCTGCTCGGCAAGAACGGCTCCATGTACGGCGTGCACTTCTCCCTCGATCCCGCCGGCGACGTCTACCTCGTCGGCAAGCTGCCGCTCGGGGGAGTCGACGCGGACGAGATCGACCGGATACTCGGCTGCGTCCTGACCTACGCCGACGACTGGTTCGACCGGGCCCTGGAGCTGGGCTTCGCCTCGTCCATCAGGCGCGAGTGGGAGTGGCGGGCCAAGCGCGGCGAGTCGCTGGCGAACCTGCGGGCGTTCGCGCGCTTCGCCGACCCCGCCAACCACCCCGCCGGCCGGCCAGTGTCCTGAGTCACCCCACGGCGACGGGCTCCGCCTCCGGGTTCGGCACCACCCGCGCCCTGATCACCAGGCCGAACGCCACCACGGCCAGCCCCAGCACGCCCGAGACGACGAACGGCGCGGCGGGCGTCCAGACGTCGTAGAGCCAGCCGCCGAGCGCGGAGACGGTCAGGATGCCCAGCGCCCCGCAGAGCGCCTGCACCCCGAACGCCGACCCGCGCACCCGGGCGGGGGCCTGCTGCGCCAGCAGCGGCCCTGCGGTGTTGATCCCGGCGATCTCCCCGATCCCGACCAGGGCGGCGACGACCAGCATGCCGGGGCCGAGCGGGTCGTCGATCAGCAGCGTCGACAGGTACGACACCGCGGCCAGCGCCTGGCAGCCGATGACCAGGTTCTGCCGCTTCACGCGGTCGCCCAGCCAGCCGAGCAGCGGCGAGGCGAGCAGCGCCATCGTGTGGGCGACGCCGACGACCATGCCCGCCCGCGCCAGCGAGGCGGCCATGGACATGCCCGCCTCGCGCACGCCCTGGTCGGCGACCCAGAGCGACATGAACCCGGCGACCACCGCCAGATCGGCCCTGGCGACGAACGCGGCGGCGTAGGCCAGCGCCACGCCCGGGTCGCGCACCAGCCCCGCCCCTTCGCGTACCAGCCTGGTCAGCGGGACGTGCGGCACGCTCACCGACGGCGACAGCACGAACCGCATGACCAGCCCCACCGCCAGCAGCCCCACCGCGACCACCAGGAACGACACCCTGGCGGCGCCCGCCTGCGACAGCCCCTGCCGCTCGAACAACTGTGGCAGCCTGGCCAGCCCGAACACGGCCGCCATCGCGCCCAGCCCGCTGAAGACCCCCAGTACCCCGTAGGACCTGCCGCGCGAGCGCTCCGCGGCGTAGTCGATCGCGAGCGTGGCGAACATCCCGCCGAGCGCCGCCGCGCCGAGCGAGAACACCACCCTGAGCGCGACGAGCGCGACCGTGTCGCCCGCGAAGGGGAACAGCGCTGTCCCCACCGCCGCCAGGACGAATCCGGCGATCACGATCGGTCTGCGGCCGTAGCGGTCGGCGAGCGCGCCGAACCAGGCCAGGCTGACGATCATGGTCAGCTCGGCGGCGAAGCCGAGGACGCCCACGATCCGGCCCTGCGCCCCGGACGGCACGCCGAGCACGCCCGACAGGATGTACGGCTGCGCGGTCGGCAGGAACGAGATCACCATGGTCGCCGTGAGTCCGACGAACCAGCAGGCGAGCAGATTGGTCTTGGTGTGACCGGGAGCGAGCCCCACACCTAACACCCGGGATTCGGCCATGCCCGAGATCATTATCTGGAAATAACGTAAGATCAATGGCTGTGACGGAGTCTGGGAGTTTTGATCCAAATATCCCGAATGTCGCACGGATGTATGACTATTTTCTGGGCGGAAAGGACAATTTTCCCGCCGACCGTGCCGCAGGGGATCAGGTATTGAAGATCGTCCCGCATATCCCTGTCGGAGCGCGAGAGAACCGCGCCTTTCTCGGACGGGCCGTGCGCTTCCTCGCCGCCAACGGCATCAGGCAGTTTCTCGACATCGGCGCCGGACTGCCGACCCAGCAGAACGTCCACCAGGTGGCCGAGAGGGCGGCCCCGTCGGCCAGGACCGTGTACGTCGACAACGACCCGCAGGTCCTCGCCCACGCCCGCGCGCTGCTGTCCGACAGCCCCAACGTGCGCGTCCTGCAGGGGGACCTCCGCAACCCGCGGGCGATCATCGACCACCCCGAGCTGCGCGGGCACCTCGACCTCGGACGGCCCGTCGCGGTGCTGCTGCTGGCGATCGTGCACTTCGTCCGCGCGGACCCCAAGCCGATCGTCGAGGAGCTGATGGCGTCCCTCGCGCCCGGTAGCTACCTGGTGCTGTCGCACGTCTGCAGCGACATCCAGCCCGAGGCGGTGCCGGGCGTGGAGAAGATCTACCGGGGCGCGTCCGCCGGGTTCACGGCCAGGCCCTCGTCCGAGATCATCTCCCTGTTCGACGCCCTTGAGCTGGTCGAACCCGGCGTGGTGAACCTGCCGGAGTGGCGCACCGACCTGGTGGACTTCGCGCCGACCTTCGCGGGGGCGCGGCCGTACTTCCTCTGCGGGGTCGCCCGTAAACCATAGGATTGGGCACATGGCGACTTTGGTGCTGCTGCGGCACGGCGAGAGTGACTGGAACGCGAAAGGCCTGTTCACCGGGTGGGTGGACGTCAGCCTGTCGGCCAAGGGCGAGGACGAGGCCCGCCGGGGCGGCGGCCTCCTGGTGGACGCCGGGGTGCGTCCCGACGTCGTGCACACCAGCCTGCTGACGAGGGCCATCCAGACGGCCCAGTACGCGCTGGGGGAGGCCGGCCTGCTCTGGCTGCCCGTGAAGCGCTCCTGGAGGCTCAACGAGCGTCACTACGGCGCGCTGCAGGGCAAGAACAAGGCGCAGACCCGTGAGGAGTTCGGCGACGAGCAGTTCATGCTGTGGCGGCGCTCCTACGACGTGCCGCCGCCCCCGATCGCCGACGGCGACGAGTACTCCCAGATCGGCGACCCCCGCTACGCGATGCTCCCGCCCGAGTTGATGCCCCGCACCGAATGCCTCAAGGACGTCGTCGAGCGGATGCTCCCGTACTGGTACGACGAGATCGTCCCCGATCTGGCGGCCGGTCGCACGGTCCTCGTGGCCGCGCACGGCAACTCGCTGCGCGCCCTGGTCAAGCACCTCGACGGCGTCGGCGACGACGAGATCGCCGGCCTCAACATCCCCACGGGCATCCCGCTGCGCTACGAACTCGACGCCGACTTCCGCCCCCTGCGGGCGGGCGGCGAGTACCTCGACCCCGAGGCCGCCAAGTCGGCCATCGAGGCGGTGGCCAACCAGGGCCGCTGAAACGCGTCAGGCGGGGCCCGGCGGCCCCGCCTGAAGCTCGGTCCTCAGCTCGGGCGCGAGCCTGTGACCAGGTAGACGACGTCGGCCGCGACCCGTACCGCGTGGTCGGCGTACCGCTCGTAGTAGCGGCCGATCAGCGTGATGTCGATGGCCGGCTCCACCCCGTGCGGCCAGTCCTTCGACAGGATGTTCCTGAACAGCCGCCTGTGCAGCCGGTCCATGGCGTCGTCGTCCTGCTCCAGCTCCAGGGCCGACTCGACGTCACGGGACGCGACACAGGCGCCCGCCTTGGTGACCAGGTTCTCCGCGATCTGCCCCATCTCGATGATGGTCGAGCGCGTCTCCGGTGGGATCGCCGAGTCGGGGTGGCGCAGCCGGGCCACCTTGGCCACGTGCACTGCCAGGTCGCCCATCCGCTCCAGGTCGGTGCCCATGCGGAGCGCCGTGATGACCATCCGCAGGTCCACCGCCACCGGCTGCTGCCTGGCCATCAACTCGAAGATGGACGTCTCGATGTTGCTGAAGACGGCGTTCACCTCCGCGTCACGGGAGATGACGCTCTCGGCGAGCTGGAGGTCGGAGTCGAGCAGGGCGGTCGTGGCCCGCGAGATGGCCGAACGGACAAGCCGGGTCATCTCCACCAGCTTGTCGGTGAGCGAGTCGAGTTCTTCATGGTACGCGTCGCGCATGCCGTCACCGTACGTGCCCGACGATGAACGAACTTCTACCAAGAGATGAACTTTCCGGGAAAGAGCCATTCATCCGCAGGTGGGAGGGCTGTCATCAGATTTTCGCGACCTACCATCGGAGGCATGAGTGAGATGGCCATGAGCTTCACGGCCCTGGCCGGGTTCGTGGTGGGAGCCCTGGCGGTCCTGTTCTACCGGAACCAGATCGAGACACCGAGCCGGGCCAAGACAGACGGCAACCCCGAGGCCGGAGCCCTTCCACAGGGGGTCGCCTCGGTCCTTGCCGTGCTGCCGTCGTCCGCCGTCGTCCTCGACGCGCACGACCGCGTGCTGCGCGCCAGCTCGGCCGCGCGCGCGTTCGGGTTGGTCAAGGGCGACAGGCTGATGGCCGCCGAGCTGCTCGCCCTGGCACGGCAGGTACGGCGCGACGGTGAGATCAGAGAGACGGAGATCGACGTGGCCGGGCACAAGTTCGGCCAGGAGATCACCAACTTCGCCGTCCGGGTCGCCCCGCTCGGCTCCCACGGCCAGGTGCTGGTGCTCGCCGAGGACCAGACCGAGCGCCAAAGGGTCGAGGCGGTGCGCCGCGACTTCGTGGCGAACGTCAGCCACGAGCTGAAGACCCCGGTCGGCGCCCTGAGCCTGCTCGCCGAGACCGTCCAGGACGCCGCCGACGACCCCGAGGCGGTCACCCGCTTCGCCGGGCGGATGCAGCACGAGGCCGCCAGGCTCACCTACCTCGTGCAGGACCTCATCACGCTGAGCAGGATCCAGGGCGCGGAACCCATCCCCACCCCGGGGCAGGTGCCGATCGACGAGTGTGTCAACGACGCCATAGACCACTGCAACACCAGGGCCATCGCCAAGGACATCACCCTGGTCTCCGGCGGCGCCGAGGGGCTGCGCATCTGGGGCGACGAGGAACTGCTCGTCACCGCGCTGCGCAACCTCATCGACAACGCCATCGCCTACAGCCCTGAACACACCCGGGTCGTGGTCAGCGTCAGACCCGCCGGTGACTCCGTCGAGATCAGCGTCAGCGACCAGGGCATCGGCATCCCTGAAGAGTCGCTGGAGCGGATCTTCGAACGGTTCTTCCGGGTCGACGCCGCCAGGTCCCGCGCGACCGGCGGCACCGGCCTCGGCCTCGCCATCGTCAAGCACGTCGCAGCCGCGCACGCCGGCGAGGTCTCCGTCTGGAGCAAGGAAGGCTCCGGATCCACCTTCACCCTCCGCCTGCCCGCCTTCGGCGGCACGGCGGTGGCAGTACCACCCTCAACTCCCCTGGAGGCCGCACCATGACCCGAGTTCTCGTCGTCGAGGACGAGGAGTCGTTCTCCGACGCCCTGTCCTACATGCTGCGCAAGGAGGGCTTCGAGGTGTCGGTCGCGGTGACCGGGCCCGAGGCGCTCGACACCTTCGACCGCAACGGCGCCGACCTGGTGCTGCTCGACCTGATGCTGCCCGGCCTGCCCGGCACCGAGGTGTGCCGCTCGCTGCGGCAGCGCTCCAAGGTGCCGGTCATCATGCTGACCGCCAAGGACAGCGAGATCGACAAGGTCGTGGGCCTGGAGCTGGGCGCCGACGACTACGTGACCAAGCCGTTCTCCTCGCGCGAGCTGGTCGCCCGCATCCGCGCCGTGCTGCGCCGCCAGGGCGACGTCGTGGAGGAGCTGGAGTCGGCGGTGCTCGCCGTCGGCCCGGTGCGCATGGACGTCGACAGGCACGTCGTGGCCGTGCGCGGCGAGCAGGTGCAGCTCCCGCTGAAGGAGTTCGAGCTGCTGGAGGTGCTGCTGCGCAACGCGGGACGCGTCCTGACCCGCGGCCAGCTCATCGACCGCGTCTGGGGGGCCGACTACGTGGGCGACACCAAGACCCTGGACGTGCACGTCAAGCGGCTGCGCGCGAAGATCGAGGCCGATCCGTCCAACCCGCGCTGCATCCTGACGGTGCGCGGGCTCGGCTACAAGTTCGACGCCGCCGACGAGTGACCTGACAAGCGAGAGCCCCTGTTCCGGCCGGAACAGGGGCTCTCGCTTGTCAGGGGCCGCCTTCTTCTGAGGCCTCCCGCTGGTTTGGGACCGCCCGCGCCGCCGACGTGCCGTACGCGGCCTTCTGGGCGTCCGTAGGGCTGTGACGGCCTTCTGGGCGGTCTGGGCCGTCGTCGACTGTCAGCGTGCCGTACGCGGCCTTCTGGGCGTTCCCGTGGCCGTCACGTACGCGGCCGCCCCGGCGGTGTAGCGGCAGTCAGCGTGTGCGTGCGCTGCCGCCCCCGCGTGGCGGTCCGGGCCGTCCGCTGCCGTCAGTGGGCCGCTTCCGTGGCCGCGGCTGAGGGAGAGGCCGACGGGGTCGGGGCCGCGGTGGCGTTCGGCGCCGCGGGGTAGTCCTTGAACTCGCGGCTGCGCGTGACCACAGGGACGTTCAGGGACACGACGCCGGCGTTGGCGAACTGGAGGTCCAGGCGGATCGTCTCGCCGCCTCTGAGGCCCTTCGAGATGCCCTCCAGCATGAGCTGAGGGGTCGGCTTGCCGGTGTTGACGAGCTGGTTGCTCGGCAGCTGGATCGGCGCGGCGACCTTCACGGCGCCCATGTCGCCGGCCGAGACCGCCTGGAGCGTGTCGGGGGCGCCCTTGGTGTTGAGGATGTTCAGGTAGATGGGGGCCGAGCCTCGCCAGGCGAGCTGGGCGCCGGAGTCGGGGCCGAGGATGAACGCCTGCGGGATCTCGATGCCCCGCGTGCCGTAAGCGCCGTTGTCGATGAGGGCGGCCGCTTCGTTGGGTGCGTATGGCTTGTTGGTGTTGGCGTCGAATCCGGCCGAACAGCCCGCGAGCACGGGGGCTGCCAGGAGTGCGGCTGCGGCGATAGCCCAGCGACGGCTGGTCACGAGCGGGTTCTCCTTGGTGTGGCGCATGGGGGTGGCGCATGCGGGGATGGGCAGCGCCTACCATATCCACCTCAATCGACGGTCATATCCACACCCCCGCAGGTCATTAGCTATGTCCGCATATGCGATTCATACAGTTGACCGCTTGTCAACCCCTAATATGTCGCTTTGACCTGCAGTTATGATGATTTCACTGTTCCGGGAGGCTGTGGACGCGTGGTACCCTGGAGTACAGCGGAAGGGGTACTTGTCACATGACTTTCCAGGTCGGCGACACTGTCGTCTACCCCCACCATGGGGCTGCTCGGATCGAAGCAATCACGACGCGATCCATCAAGGGTGAGGAAAAGACCTACCTGGTGCTCAAGGTCGACAAGGGCGACCTTACCGTCCAGGTGCCAGCTGAAAACGCAGAACTCGTCGGCGTGCGCGATGTTGTCGGCCAGGAAGGCCTTGAGCGGGTTTTCGACGTCCTTCGGATGCCGCACACGGAAGAGCCGACCAACTGGTCTCGTCGCTACAAGGCCAATCTCGAGAAGCTCGCCTCCGGCGATGTCAACAAGGTCGCCGAGGTGGTTCGCGACCTGTGGCGGAGAGACCGTGAGCGCGGTCTGTCCGCGGGCGAGAAGCGCATGCTCGCCAAGGCCCGCCAGATTCTGGTGAGCGAGCTCGCCCTCGCGGAGAAGACCAACGAGGACAAGGCAGAGGCCCTGCTCGACGAGGTTCTGAACTCCTGAACACGAATCTTCCGCGGGTGGGCGTCGGCGTCGACGTCCACCCGTTCGCATCTGGACGCGAGCTCAACCTCGCCGGGCTGCACTGGCCGGGAGAGACGGGCCTCGCGGGCCACTCCGACGGCGACGCGGCCGCCCACGCGGCCTGCGACGCCCTGCTGTCCGCCGCCGGGCTCGGCGACCTGGGCGGCCTCTTCGGAACCACAGACCCCCGCTGGGCCGGAGCCTCCGGTGTCGCCCTGCTGGAGGAGACCGCGCGCCAGGTGCGCGCGGCGGGCTTCGAGATCGGCAACGTGGCGGTCCAGATCATCGGCAACCGGCCGAAGCTGGCTCCGCGCCGTGCGGAGGCCGAGAAGGCGCTCAGCGCCGCTCTGGGGGCTCCTGTGAGCATCAGTGCCACCACTACCGACGGGCTCGGGCTGACCGGGCGCGGCGAGGGCGTGGCGGCCTTCGCGACGGCGCTCGTCGTCAACCTTTCCTGAGAGCCTGGCGTCCTTCTCCGGGATGCGTTGAAGGTATCCCGGCGGGGTCGTGCGGCCCCGCCGCCTCATGGGGCGACGGCGGTCCGTTTCTGGCGCGGTACGGACCGCCGTCTTCCAACTGGGATAGCTTTCAGATATGTCGGGTAAGTCCCCTTTGAGACATTTGAGCGTCTTCGGGGGGAGCTACACATGATCGGCGCGATTGTTTCCGCGATCGTCATCGGAGCCATCGTGGGCGCGCTCGCCCGGCTCATAGTCCCGGGCAAGCAGAACATGTCCATCGGCCTGACGTTGATCGTCGGCATCGTGGCCGCACTCCTTGGGACGTTGATCGCCCAAGGGTTCGGCTGGGCCAACACCAAGGGCATCGACTGGATCGAGCACTTCCTCCAGCTCGCGCTGGCCGTGATCGGCGTCCTGATCGTGGCCCGCGTGCAGGGCGGCGGCCGAGCCGGTCGAACCGGCGGAACCGGTGGAACTCCCGTCTGACCTGCTCGTTCGTAAAGAACAGGCATAATCGTCAAGGGCGGGGTAGCGATCTCACCGTGAGAGTGAACGGCTCACCCTCATGGGGAGGTTTCACGTCATGACAATCCAGTCCATCCTTGGCGCCATCGTGATCGGCGCCGTGATCGGCGCGATCGGTCGGCTCCTGCTCCCCGGCAGGCAGGCCATCGGGTGGATCCTCACCGTCGTCGTCGGCATCGTGGCGGCCCTGCTGGGCACCCTCATCGCCCAGGTGCTCGGCGTCGCCACGACCCCCGGCATCGACTGGATAGAGCTGGTGATGCAGGTCGTCCTGGCCGTCATCGGGGTCGGTCTGGTCGCCGGGCTACGGCGCGGCAGCAGCGTCTAGACGGTGATGTAGCACGATCCCTGGCCGGGATCGCGTCGCAGGCCCGCCCGGGTGACCGGGCGGGCCTCGGCACGCCTAGTCCTCCGGGGGAACGGGGGTGCTGCGGAGCCGTCCCGAGGGGGCGTCGCCGAACGGACGGCGGTGCGGCGCCGTATCGTCGTCCTTGGACGCCCGCGGCTGCTCCTCGTCGGCGGGCTCGGGGGCGGGGACGGCGTCGTCGATGATGACGGGGTGCGGCTGGGTGTCGGCGTCCTTGTCGGTGACGCGGGGGTGGACGAGGACGTCGGTGGGCTTGACCCGGTCACCCCAGCGAACGGGGCGCGGCTTGGGCTGCTCCTCCGGCTCGGGCTCGGGGTGCTGTGCGCCCTCGGGGTCCTGAGCTGGCTCGGGGTCCTGTTCAGCTTCCTGGAGGGGACTGGCCGCTTCACGAGGCTCGGCTGTTTCGCGGGGCTCGGTTGCCTGGAAGGGTTCGGGCGCTTCGTGGGGTTCGGGGTCGCGGAGGGGCCCGGGTTCCTCGTCGGGCTCCGGCGCCTGGGCGGGGTCCGGGTCGGGAGCGGCGGGGGCGGGCCAGCGGGTGACGCGTTCGGAGATCGGCGGCGTCTCGGAGGCGGGAGTGGGCGCGGTGACCGGGGTCGCCTCCAGCGTGGGGTGGCCGGTCGGCGGGAGAGACGGCGCGGTGTCGAGCGGCGCCGCCTCAGCCGGATGGATGGGACGAGGCCGCGGGACCTCAGCCGTCTGGACGCGGTGGAAGGGGACGATGTCCGGCTCCGCCGTCGCTTCGACGTCCTCGACCGTGGCCGTCCTGCGCGCCTGGACCTGCTTGATGACCAGCAGCCACAGCCACAGCGCCAGCGCCAGCATCACCCACGGCGCGACGGCCACGCCCACGGAGGCGGGCCGGACCGGGATGTCGACGCGCAGCGTCGTCGTGACGTTCACCACGGCGGCGGCCACGATGAGCAGGACCAGCACGACCGCCGCCTGCAGCCGCACCAGCAGCCGCGCGGAGCCGAGCAGCAGCACGCCGATCAGCGCGACCGCGAGCAGCGCGTCGAAGGCCGCCGGGTAGAGGTAGGCGAGGTCGGTCCTGGCCTCGCCGCGGATCGCCAGCGCGCGCAGGCCGTCGAAGGAGAGCGCGCACGCGGCCCCGGTGAGGGCGGCGACCGCGAGCCCGGCGAGGGCGATGCCCAGGCGGCGGAGCAGAGAGGGGGGAGTCACGTCCATGGCGGTCTCGAGCCTACAGAAGAATGGGTCAGGAGACCGATCAAGGAGAAGAGATGGCCGAGCTTCCCGACAGCGCGCGCGTCCTTTTCGACGCGCCGAACTACGCGACCGTCACCAGCGTCAACCCCGACGGCATGCCGCAGTCGACGGTGGTGTGGGTGCGCACGGACGGCGACGACGTGGTGTTCTCCACGATCAAGGGGCGGCGCAAGCCGCGCAACTTCGCGCGCGACCCGAGGGCGAGCGTGCTGGTCATGGACCCCGCGAACCCGTTCCACTACGCCGAGGTGCGCGGCCGGGTGACGATGGAGGACGACCCGGCGGGCGACCTCATCCAGGAGCTGTCGCTGAAGTACACCGGTAAGCCGTGGGAGGAACCGCCGGGCAACGAGCGGCTGATCGTCCGGATCCGGCCGGAGAAGGTCACCTTGTACGGGTGATTATTCGACCTGTCATGGTGGCGGAGGCGTTAGCCTTGCCTTCGTGAGCCTGCACCTCTACGACACCAGTACGCGCGCCATCCGTGAATTCGTTCCGGTCGAAGCCGGCCGGGCGTCGATTTACCTGTGTGGGGCGACCGTACAGGCTCCTCCGCATATCGGGCACATTCGCTCGGGCGTCAATTTCGACGTGCTCAGGCGCTGGCTCACCCGTTCCGGATACGACGTGACGTTCTGCCGCAACGTCACCGACATCGACGACAAGATCATCAGGGTGTCCGCCGAGGAAGGCGTGCCCTGGTTCGTGGTCGCCGAGCGCAACCAGCGCGCCTTCACCTGGGCGTACGACACGCTGGGCTGCCTGCCGCCCACCGCCGAGCCCCGGGCCACCGGCCACGTCCCCGAGATGATCACGCTCATGGAGCGGCTGATCGCGGCCGGGCACGCGTACGCGTCCGGCGGCGACGTCTACTTCGACGTCCGCTCCTACGCCGACAGGTACGGCTCGCTCTCCAACCAGAAGGTGGAGAACATGCGGCCCGCCGCCGACACCGACGACGAGTCGTGCAAGCGCGACCCGCGCGACTTCGCGCTGTGGAAGGGCGCCAAGCCCGGCGAGCCGACCTGGCCCACTCCGTGGGGTCCCGGGCGTCCCGGCTGGCACCTCGAATGCTCGGCCATGGTCACCAAGTACCTCGGCCCGACCTTCGACATCCACGGCGGCGGCCTCGACCTGATCTTCCCGCACCACGAGAACGAGATCGCCCAGTCCCAGGCGGCTGGCGACGGGTTCGCCCGCTACTGGCTGCACAACGGGATGCTCAAGATCGGCGCCGAGAAGATGAGCAAGTCGCTCGGCAACTCGCTGCTGATCCCGGAGATGGTGCAGAAGGTCCGTCCGGTGGAGCTGCGCTACTACCTGGCGGTGCCGCACTACCGGTCGTCCATCGAGTACTCGGAGGAGGCGCTGCAGGAGGCCGCGGCCGCCTACCAGCGCATCGAGGGCTTCGTCACCCGCGCGGCGGAGGTCATCCACGACGTCGACGCCGACGCGCCGCTGCCGCAGGCGTTCGTCGACGCGCTCAACGACGATCTCGGCACCCCGCAGGCCCTCGCGGTCGTCCACGAGGTGGTCCGCGAGGGCAACGTGGCGCTGGCGCACGGCGACAAGGAAGCGGTGGCGCGCCTGCTGGCCGAGACCCAGAACATGCTGGACGTCCTGGGCCTCGACCCGCGCTCCCCCCAGTGGCGCACGGCGGGCTCCGACCTGAAGCCGGTGGTCGACGCGCTGGTGGCGGTGGCCCTGGAGCAGCGCAAGGCGGCGCGCGACCGCAGAGACTACGCGGCGGCCGACGCGATCAGAGACCAGCTGACCGCCGCCGGCATCACCGTCGAGGACACCCCCCACGGCCCCCGCTGGGAGCTCAAGCGCTGACCTTCCCGCGCCCCTCAGGTCGTCCGGCGACCAGTTCCCCGGACTGCCGGATGACGGGAAGGGGCGCGTCGTCCTGGTTGGCCAGGATGACGATGACGTACCCCCCTTGTCAGGGTCCGCCCCTCGTAGCCTGGGGTCCCGCCGTTGTGACCGACGATTTCTTGCCCATGGAAGCGACGCACGACCTGGCCCGGGCGGTGCTGGGGGCGCGGCGCTCCCGATCCGCCAGGCCGTACCCCTGTTTCATCAGGGACGCCCGTCTTCGCCACCAGAACCGCGCCGGAGAATTCGCCGGGGGCGGCCCGCTGTTTCAGACAGTTATCAAACGCCCGCCAATTCGGTGCGTAATTCTCGGACCGCATGGAAACTGGATTCGCCGATTCCGGAGCCCCGTGAGCGACGATGACCGCGGGAGTCGGCAGTATCAGCGCTCGGCGGCTCATGGACTTTTCCTCGATCCCCTTTTCTGCTGGCGCTGAAAAGGGTCGCACCTTATCGTTGCGGCATGCCTCAACCGTTCAACCAATCAGTTGATCAGAGCCCGGGAGGCGGCCGGTGACGATACGCCTGCAGCTCCACAACACAGGCGCTGACCTGGCCGCCTTCGGCTGTTCGCCGGCCCACGAGACGCTGCGCAGCCTGCACGTCCTGAACGCCGTCAAGCACCACCCGCTGCACATTTCCTGGGCGCTGCGCACGCGCGCCCGAATGTCCCGCGAACTCAAGGACGAAACAGAAAGATTCGCCTTCTGGTGCCTCGACAGGCCGCTGGTATTCCAAGAAATCTGGCCGCAAGCCGACAGCTGGTCCTGGGCGGATGAAGTGTCCGCATTACTCGCGGCCCCCGTCGACCACTTCGCGGACCCGTTGATCCGCAGCGCCGTGCAAACCGGCACGGTCGGCCCCAGAATTCGCCTGGGCATGTTTCTTCGCAGCACGGATCTACAGGAACAGGCGCTGTCACGAATCCAAACCCGGCACCCCGCGTCGCTGCCCGTCATGCGCGAACTGATCGCAGACCCTGAACGCTGCCGCGAGCGTTTCGCCGCGTTCCTGGTGTCCTACTGGCAGACCTGCGTCATGCCCGACTGGCTGGCCATGGAGACCCGCCTGCGCAGTGACATCGCCCGCCGCGGGCACGCCCTGTCCCGGCGCGGCCTGCCCCGCATGCTGGAGGAACTCTCCCCCCACGTGCGGCTCGACCAGAGCACCGGCGACGTGCTGATCCGGCCGCCGGGGCCGCTCGGCGACCCGCTCGACCTCACGCTCGCCGAGCAGGACCAGATCCTGCGGAGCCGCCGCGCCCTCGCCGCCTGCTGCGGAACGCCCAGCGCAACCGGCACCCGTGGCGGTAGCAGAAGGCGTACGCCTGAGATGTACGCCTGCCCGAACGGTGTCCTGAGGATCTCCAACGCCTTGCCGAGTTCGGTCGCGTCGAGCAGCCGCCACGTCGCGAGGTAGCCTGCGGCCTCCTTTCGCATCCACCCAGCACACGAGCAGCCGCCCACCGGCTTCCGCAACCTGATGGAACAAGCGGCGATCGGGCTCCCGCAACCCGAAGGAGCACGCGGTGATCGGGCTTCCGCAACCCGAACGAGCATGTGACCGACCGGGCTCCCACGACCTGATGGAGCACGTGAGATTCGGACTCATTCACGACGTATGGGCGTGACGCGACCACGCTGGTGGCCACCTTCTACGTGGGCACTCATGCAGCATGCGCGTGGGCGCTGCCCCTCTCGCACGCAGACGGGCCGGCGTCGTGTCGGCTTCCCGGTCGCGACACACGCCGGACCCGTCGGGGCTCCTCCGGAGAGAAAGCTCCTTGAACAGGATCCGATAGCGATCAGGCTTCGTACATGCCTGCGATCGTCAACTTGATGCTGTGCGGACCGCTACCAAATGCTGTCCGATACGGATACGTCTTCGTCGATGTGAAACGCATCGGCGACGAGGTGTTCCACGCCCGCGTCCACGACGGGACGATCGAGATGGTCCTCGGCCCAGCCCAACAGCCCGACGGCCGTGTCGAGACGACGGAGGACGTCCTCATCGACATGGCCGAAGGCCGGACGTCCCTGATAGATGCGATCATGGACGGATCCGCCTGGGCTTCCGGTGACCGCTCCGCCCTCGACAGACTGCACGGTTTGTTCCAGTTGCCGCGCCCCAGGCTCGCCGGGCCTGAGGGGGGCGGCGGCCCGAGTACCCTTGACACCATGGCAGCAGGGGGTAGGGCGTCGGGCAGGCCCGCGAAGAAGAAGGGCCCGTCCAAGGGCACCGGAGGGCAGGTCCGCCGGGGCCTCGAGGGCAGGGGTGCGACCCCGCCTGCCGAGATGCGCCACTGGTACAAGGACAAGGCCCGCGCCGAGCGGGTCGCCCGGGAGGAACGCGGCGGCAGCCGCCGTCCCGCAGCCGCCAGGCAGCGGCGCTCCGACGACGCGCCCGAATACATCGGCGGCCGCAACCCTGTGCTGGAGGCCCTGCTCGCAGGCGTACCGGCCACCGCGCTGTACGTCGCCCAGCGCATCGACAACGACGACCGCGTGCGCGACTCCATCAAGATCGCCGCAGAACGCGGCATCGCGCTGCTCGAAAGCACCCGCGACAAGCTCGACCGCCTCACCGAGGGGGGCGTCCACCAGGGCGTCGCCCTGCAGATCCCGGCCTACGAGTACGCGCACCCGTCGGAGCTGGTCGAACTCGCCCACGACGCCGCCGAGGTGCCGCTGGTGGTGGCCCTCGACGGCGTGACAGACCCGCGCAACCTCGGCGCCATCGCCCGCTCGGCCGCGGCATTCGGAGCGCACGGCCTGCTCGTCCCGTCCCGCCGCTCGGCCGGCGTCACGGGCGGCGCGTGGAAGACGTCTGCGGGCACGCTCGCCAACCTGCGCGTGGCCCGAGCGGCGAACCTCACGGCGGCGCTCAGGGAGTACCGCGAGGCCGGCATGTTCGTGATCGGCCTCGACGGCGAAGGCACCGTCGACATCGGCGACGTCGACCTGCTCACGGAACCGCTGGTGATCGTCGTCGGCTCCGAGGGCAAGGGCCTGTCGCGCCTCGTCCGCGAGCAGTGCGACGTCGTGACACGCATCCCGATACAGGCGGCGGCGGAGTCGCTGAACGCGGGAGTGGCGGCCGGGGTGGCGTTGTACGAGGCTGCTCGTCACAGGCGTCGCTAGCGTCTACACTGATAGGCCGCGCCGACGTAGCTCAATCGGCAGAGCATCTGTCTTGTAAACAGAAGGTCAGGGGTTCGATTCCCCTCGTCGGCTCTGCAGAATGAAGCCCCTGAACTGGTGTTTCCGGTTCAGGGGCTTCATGTTTGTCAGGACAATGTCGCGATCTTGCTAACACCCTTGCTAACACAGTGGCTCCCAGGTGGCTCCCAATCAGCCGTTGACGGCCCTGACCAAGACCCTCGCGGCAGCCTCCGATGACCAGCCGAGCAAGAAGAAGTCCCCGAAGCTCCGTGACGGCGTGATGAAGCGCGGCACCACCTGGTCGTACGTCATCCGCGTCAGGGACCCGGAGACCGGCGAGAGCAAGCCGCGCTGGGTGAGCGGCTTCGCCACTGAGGACGACGCCAAGGCCGCCCGTGACGAGGCCAGGGTGAGGGCTCGGCGCGGCGAATACATCGATAGGAACGCGATCACGGTCGCCGAATACCTCACCGAGTGGATCGGGGGGCACGCCGTCGAGATCAAGCCGCACACCCTCAAGGGCTACCGCGACATGATCCGCCTCTACATCACACCCCGGATCGGAGCCGTCCGCCTCCAAGCACTACGCCCATCGGCGATCACGAAATTCTACCGCGACCTGCTGACGAACGGGGGCAAGAAGGGCGGCCCACTCGCGGCGAACACCGTCAAGCACGTCCACACGGTGCTCCGCAAGGCCCTCACGGACGCCGTACTCGTGGACGAGATCCTGCCCAACAACCCGGCCGAACGCGCAAAGCTCCCCCAAGTTCAGGCCACCGAACCGCGCATGGTGTGGACGCCCGCCCAACTCCGGGCCTTCCTCGGCACCGCCAGCGACCACCGCCTGTTCGCCTTCTTCCACTTGGCCGCCTACACAGGCGCCCGCCGCGGCGAACTGCTCAACCTCCGCTGGACGGACGTCGACCTAGATAAGCCTCAGATCCACATCACCGGTACGACAGCGGTGATCGACCGGCAGCGGGTGGAGGGCACCACCAAGAGCGGCCGTTCCCGCGTGGTCTCCCTCGATCCGAGCACGGTCAAGGTCCTCAAGACGCACCGCGCCCGCCAGGACGAGGAACGTATCAGACTCGGCGAGTCATGGAAGGGCGGAGGCGGGTACGTGTTCACGACGGGCTGGGGAGACCCTCTTTTCCCCGATACGCCCAGCTCCCTGATGCCCAAGCTCATCGAGACCCACAACAAGCAGAACCCGAGAGGTCAGCTCCCCCACGCCCGCCTTCACGACCTCCGACACATCCACGCCACCACGCTGCTCCTGGCGGGCGTACCCGTCCACGTCGTCGCAGCCCGCCTCGGCCACGCCGACCCAGCCATCACCCTCCGCGTCTACGCCCACGTCATCCACGAGCAAGCGGCGACGGCTGCCGACGTCTTCGTTCTCCTTGGAGGTCAAGCGGGCGATGTAGTCGTTGAGGGCGGTGATGAGGATGCGGCGGGAGCCGTCGATGCGGACCGAGTCGACTGCACCGGCGGTGAGTAGTTGGTAGAGCTTGCTGCGCGAGATGGCCAGGGCTTCGGCGGCTTCGGGGACGGTGAGCAGGAGTCGGGTCATTGATGGCCTCCCGAAGCGGTGCCGGTGATGGCTGCGGCGAGGAGCGCGTCGCCGGCCGAGTGGCCCTGACCGGCGTACTGCCAGTGGGCAATGACGAGGACGGTGTTCTCGTCGAACAGGGGCAGACGCCCATGAGTGACCTCCTCGGTGAGAACGAAGCGCTCTCTCGCTGCTCGGAGTTCGCCGAGGGTGGTGGAGTAGCGGCGGCTCTTGGTGGAGAAGTGGCCACGGAAACCGAGCATGTGGGCCCATTGGCGAAGGCGGAGCGGGACAAGGTCCGGGTGAGTCTCGGGGCTGCCGAGGTCCCAGGCGGTGCGGATCAGGCGGGCGGCGTGGTCGGTGACGCCGTGGGTGTGCAGGCGGGCGAGGTCGTGGTGGGTGACGCGGCGGTCCAGGGTGCCGGACGTCTCGGCGGCCTTGGTGGCGTACTTGGCGATGTAGCCCGCGACGGCTGCTTCGGACAGGGCGTTGTCGTCGAGGCCGGCGGATTGGATTGGGCGGACGTCGATAGTGCCCCAGGTGATCGGGTGGCCGGATTCCGGAGCGGGCAGGCGTACGGCCTGGGCTGCGGATCGGATCGTGGTGGTGAGCAGGTCGAGGGTGGCCCAGGTGGGCGGGGTGGTGAGGGTGCCGCCGTTGCGCCCGTCGAGGCGGATGACGGCGTGGAAGTGGACGACGCCTCGGGCCTGGTATTCGGCGACCTTGGCGAAGGACAGGCGGGTGATGCGGGCGAACTCCTTGCGGGTCAGGCCGGTGGCGGCGGCCAGGTGCTGGCGCAGGTAGATGGTGAAGCGGTGCCATAGGGCGGCGGCGTGGGCGTTCCATAGGACGTGGGCGGTGTAGTCGTAGGTGTGGGGTCGAGCGGTTGGCCGATGGTCGGGTCTCCTTGCTGGTGGCGGGTGAAGCAGGCTGAGCCGGTGCGGCGTGGGCGGCAGACGGTGGTGGTGCCGTCCTTGTCGGGGCCTCGGTGGACGGGGCCGAAGGACGGGGCGGTGAGAGTGGCGAGGACTTTTGGGTGGGTGCGGACGATGTCGGGCACTCCTTTGTCTCCGCCGAGCAGGCCCGCGCGGATGAGGTGGAAGGTGTCTTGGCGGTAGGTCTCGGCGCAGGCCGGGCAGCGTGAGGCGCGGCGGTTGCCGCAGCGGACCAGGAGTTGGCCGTGCGGCTCGTCGCGGGTGGTGAAGGTGTGCAGGACTTCGCCGGTGGTCCCGTCCAGAGTGGCGGACTCGCCGGTCAGGCGGATCGGGTCGGTGCAGCCGCGGAGCCGGTCGACCTGGCGCAGCCAGCGGGTGACGTCGTGGTTGGAGCGGCGGGCCAGGTCGCGGATGACGGGGCCGATGAGGTCGCCGAGCTGGGCGGGCGCTTCGGTCACTGGGCGGCCTCCTTTCCGGTGCCTTCGCAGTGCGGGCAGTGGATGACGATCAGGTGGTGGGTACGGATCGAGCGGACGCGGACGGAACCATCCGTCACATTCCGGGCAGGGCCGGTGGCGCATACTGGAGTTCCTTCGTTGAGTGCGGAGGGTGACGCCCCACGGGGACGGCGGGCTGCCAGGCTTGAGCCGTCCCGTGGTGGCGTCGTTGCGGGTTAGTTCTGGTTGTCGATGCCGGTGCCGGAGCAGTCGCGGCAGGTGGCGTCGTCGTACAGGCCGGTGCCGTTGCAGGTGGCGCAGGCGTAGGCATGGATCACTCGGGTTCACCTCCTTGCGGTGTGCAGGGGCAGGGCTGGTCTGGAGTGGTGGTGTCGCAGTCGGGCGGGTCCCCGTCGAAGTCGCAGCCGTAGCGGGCGCAGCAGTCGCAGAACGGGCACGGTAAGCGGGTCACGGGTGGGCGCCGTTCCAGGTCGGGCACCGACACTTCTTGGTACGGCTGCACCGGGCGCGCTCGGCGGTCATCGGGTGCCCCTTCCTTGGCAGGTGGGGCAGGTCTCGGTGACCTCGATGATGAGGGTCGGGCCGGTGGAGTTGGGCTGGCTGCGGTATGCGGTGATGGTGGCCAAGCCGAGGCAGCGGCGGCAGTTGGGCTGCTTCATGCCGGGTCTGCTGGCGCGGCGGTGATCCAGGCGACGCGCTTGCCGCTGGCGTGGGCGATGGCGGCCAGGACGCGGCCGAGGTTGGCGGTGTCGAGTTCGGTGATGGTGGGGCCGAGTTCGACCGGCAGGCCGTCGGCGAGTGAGACGGCGATGCGCAAGACGGCGGCCTCGCTGGCGGAACAGGGCATACGGCCGCAGGACAGGGCGGTGTGGGCGGCCTGCCAGTCGATGACGGCGTAAGGGGTGCGGGTGTAGGTGGCGGTGATGTAGTCGATGGCGTAGCGGCGGAACTCGGGGCGGTGCAGCCAGACGCTGTGGCGGATGAGCAGTTCGACGGCGGCTTCCATCGGGTAGGAACCGCGGGCCCAGGCGCGGGCGGCGTTGGCCAGGTCGGTCGGGGTGGGGTTGGTCATGAGACGGGTTCCTTCCGGATCTGGGTGAGCAGGTCTGTGGCCAGGTCGGCCGAGACGCCCATGCGGGCGCGGAGTTGCTCGCCGGTGATGGGGCGGTGGTGGGTGGTGTGGTGGTCGTTGGCCAGGCGGCGGGCGTAGGCCACAAGCGCCGGCGACAGGCCGGGCTCGGCCGGGTGCGGCTCGACGACCTCCAGCGCGGGCACCTCGACGGTGACCGGCTCGATCGCGTCGGCCGTACCGACGTCCTCGGTGTGGTCACCAGGAGCCGGAGGGCGGTGGGAGACGCGGCGCTCCAGCATGGAGACCGCGACCGAACGCCACAGCGGGAGTGGCGGCGGTGATCCAGCGCCACACGCTCGGGTGCGCGGTGGCCAGGTTCGCCGCCAGGGTGAGCACGATGCCGCCGGTCAGCACGAGCGCGGGCCACGAGAGCAGGCCGCCGCGGCGGCGGCCGGTGCGCTTGTCGCGCTGGAGTTCGCGGGCGGCCATCACGCACATCAGGTCGATGCACACGGCGACCGCCCACGCCTGCCAGCCGAGCTGCCCGTGCCGGGTGGCCAGGTCGCTGATGTGGGTGAACGAGCCCACAGCGGCGATGAGGGCCAGGACCAGAACCGGGCCGGTGTCGAGCACCTTGGAGCGGATGCGGCCCATCAGGGCACCTCCCTTCTTCAGGCATGGATGGGTAGGGACCTGGCGTGATGGGCTCACGCCGGGGCCATGGGGAGCGGTGGTTAGGTGGGTTCGCCTTCGCGGGCCAGGGCCTCCAGCTCCGCATCCGTCACGGTCACGGTGTCGGTGCCGGTGAGCAGGTCGGCCCAGGCAGGCGCGAGTCCGGCGTTGGCTTGGGCGGCGGCCTCGGCGACTTCTTCACTGACGTAGACGGACCGGGCCCGATACCAGCGACCGTCATCAGCGACCACGACGGCGGTGCCGGGCATGTTCGCGGCGATCTGCCGGGCCGCGTCCAGGGCGGCCGGGTCGGTGTCGCCGAGGGTCATGGTCGCGGTCTCCGGATCGTTGACCCGGTGGCAGACCCGCCCGGACAGTTGCGAGCGCAGGGCGGTGACGCCGGGACCAAGGTCGGAGCCGACCCGCTGACCGCAGACGAACAGGTACAGTCCGAACGCTCGTCCCAGCTGCGCCAGTCGCAGGAGCGCGGTGGCGGTCGAGGCGATTTCCTCCTTCTCTCCCTTGTGCGCCATCAGGAACAGCTCGGCCACCTCGTCGACCAGGACCACGACCGGTGTCGGGCGCAGGTCCTCGGGGAGCTTCCAGATGTTGCGCGCCTTGTTCGCCCGGCACAGGGCCATGCGGGTCTTGATCAGGCAGATCAGGTCGTTGAGCAGGCCGACGCATTCGGCCCGTTCAGTGGCGATGGCAGACAGACGCGGTCCGTAGGCGGTCAGCTCCACGCCGCCTTTGAGGTCGAAGCCCACCAGCGCCACCGGCTGCGCGGACAGGCCCGTGATAAGCGCGTTGAGCAGGGTCGACTTGCCCGATTGAGTGGCTCCGGTGTTGAGCCAGTGGGGCACAGTACGGAAGTCGACCACCCAGGGCGCGCCGGTCTCCAGCAGACCGACCCGCACCCGTAGCAAACCCTCGGACAGGACGGGGATACGAACCTCGGACAGCGGATCGCCTCTCGTGGCGAGAAGGGTGATCCGGCCGGGCTTGGACGAGACAAGCCGTACCGAATGCACACGCCAGGCGTGCGCGAGGTTGGACAGCCGGGCGCTGTAGTCGTCCGGCGTCTGGCCATCCATCAGCTTGACGTTGACCCGGAAGCCGAGACGACACGGGCGGATGACGCCGAGCCGGGGCGGCTTGTCGATCTGCACGCGGCGGACCTTCCGCTTCTGTGCGAGTGAGATCGTGGCGTGGCCGACGACCGGCAGGCCGTCGAGGGTGTAGCGCCAGCGGCGCCGCTTACGGGTGAGCGTGCAGCCCAGGGCGACGTTTCCCCAGGTGAAGTAGACGTGCGCGGCCTTGAGCGGGTAGCCGACGCCGAGCCAGAACGAGGCGGGGTGCAACGTGCGCCACACCAGCAGGACCGTGCAGACCGAGGCCAACGCGATGGCCAGCGGGATCAGCCAGGCGGACATACTTGGAACGTTCCTTTCGTACCGCGAGAGGAAGACCCCGGAGCGGGCGGTGAGCTGCCAGGCGATGCGCCCGCTCCAGGGGTGCTACTGCGGCTAAGCCGCCTTGGCGTTGGCCACTGCGATGGTCTCGGCACGAAAACCGAGGCCGGAGCGGCCGTTCATCGACCAGAAGAACGCGGCCAGGCCGACCGGCCGGACCTGCACGCCCTCGGGGATCTGCGGGAACGTCTCGCTCGGGAACGTCACCACGATCACCGGATTGCGCCGGTCGTCGTTCGGCTTGGGCAGGAGCGGGATCGTGTACAGCTCCCGCCCTTCCGCGTCTCGCTTCACCTCGCCGGTGGCGCGGTCCACGATCTTGGGCTCGGGCTCGCCCGCGACCGTGAACGCCAGGCTGGTGATGTCGACGGGGATATTGCGCATGATGATCTCCTCTGAAGGTTGCCTAACTTGGCTAGGCATCTTGCTGACGAGTTCATGTTGCCCAGCATGGCTAGCCATGTCAAGCATGTGTGAGTAACTGGACTAGGCAACCTAGAAGAACTAGGCTGATTTGCGTGATGAGTCTCGATCCCGACGACCCCCGCCCGCCGTACCAGCAGGTCGCCAACGCCTTGCGCGCCGCGATCCTGACCAAGAAGTTCGAGCCGGGGGAGAAGCTCCCCTCAGGCCACGACCTCGCGAAGAAGTACGGCGTGGCGCGCATGACCGTGCAACAGGCCATCCGCCTCCTGCGCGACGAGGGCCTGGTCGTCTCCCGGCAAGGCAGCGGCGTGTTCGTCCGCGAGCGCACCGAGCGGCCGGTCGAGCTCCGCCCGCACATCGAACGGGCCTTTGAGGAGCCGAACGTCTCCATCGACTTCGCCGGCTTCTCCGGCGAGACCCTCAACGGGATGCTTCAAGAGCCACTCGACAAGATCCGGCTAGGACGGCTCACACCCGAGTCCATCAACATCCGCATCCTGGTCCCCGACATGGAACACCCCATGTCCCTGCCCTGCCGAGCCGAAGACCTCTCAGACGATCCGGTGATCCGGACCCGCGCCCTGCGCATCCAGCAGCGCAGCACCCAGGCCATCGCCGACGCCGTACACGAACTGGCCGACCTCGGCCTCGTCAAGACCGCCAGCGTCCACGTACGCGTCCACCAGACCGCACCCGCATTCAAGTTCTACGTGATCAACCACGAGCGCGTGTTCTTCGGCTTCTACCCGGTGGTCAAGCACACCGTGCGGATCAAGGGCGAGCCGCACGAGCTGTACGACGTGATGGGAAAGGACGCGCTGCTCTTCCACTACGAGATCACCGAGGATCCCAGCTCGATGGCCTCGCAGTACGTCAGCGAGGTACGGCGCTGGTTCGACAGCATGTGGACCACCATCAGCCGCGAGGTTGAACTATGACCACCGCGGTCGACCTCCTACGCCAGGCCGAAGCCGTGCTGCTCGACTTCGATGGACCCGTGTGCCGCGTCTTCGCTGGGTTGCCTGCGCTGGTGGTCGCGACCCGCCTCAAGGAACTGCTCATTAGGGAAGGGGTACGGTTGCCGCAGGACGTAGAGGCGCTGGACGACCCGCTCAAGGTTCTGCGGCGAACCGCTGACATCGCACCCGAACTAGTCGACAAGGTAGAGACGGCGCTCATGGCCAGCGAAGTCGAGGCCGCGACATGCGCCGAGATCACGCCTGGCGTTCGCGAGTTCCTTGAAGCATGCTCGGCGGCCGGCAAGCCGGTCGCCATCGTGAGCAACAACTCCGAACCCGCGATCGAGACCTTCCTTGCGCTGGCGGACCTTGGGGAGTGGGTCACCGCGGTCTCCGGGCGCCCCATCGGAGAGCCAGAGCAGATGAAGCCGCATCCGCAATCGACGCTGCGGGCGTGCAAATCGCTGGGCGTCGAGCCCGCTCAAGCCGTACTGATCGGCGACTCCGACTTCGACATGCAAGCCGCCAACAACGCTGGAACCCACAGCATCGCCTACGCCAATGAGCCGGGAAAGGCCGAGAGCCTCACGCGAGCCGGAGCCGATGCATTGATCGACAGCATGGCCGAGCTGGCGCACCAGGAATAGCGAGCCCGTGGCAATAGCCGGGGAGGCGGTCTGTCTCGTCTCACCTGATGCTTGACGCAATGGCATCGGATGGTGCCTGACACTTCTAGTGCAGTGACCGCATAGGTTCGCCGGATTGGTCAGGTTGCAGGCGCTGCCCCTCCTGGTTGGTCAGTCTGCGCACACGGACAGGCTCAGCCACCGCGTCTCCAGCGGGCGGAACGGACGTCACCGCACATCCAACCGCCACGACCGCCAACCCGGTGAAACTTCCCAGTCAGAGGTCTACTTGTCGCGTAAGGTCTCGATTTCGGCGGCCAGCACGGCCATGTCGCGCACGTGCGTGTAGTACTTGGCTCCGTACTCGTCGTCGATCGCTGGGAGAACCTTCTCGAACGCCGCTATGAGCCTCATCAAGCCTGCGCGGCGCTGCTCATTGAGCGGGCCTTTGAGGACGCCGGAGGCGTAACCGTAGGTGTCCGCGTCGAGCAGCACCATGTCC
This sequence comes from Nonomuraea sp. NPDC005983, assembly GCF_040614375.1. Lineage (NCBI taxonomy): Bacteria > Bacillati > Actinomycetota > Actinomycetes > Streptosporangiales > Streptosporangiaceae > Nonomuraea > Nonomuraea sp. NPDC005983. Next base: position 977 of record NZ_JBEXUP010000023.1, on the reverse strand, counting down.
TGGCCTTCGATGTTCAGGCCGCGGAAGCTCGGCGGGAACGGCGTGGTCATGTGCTCGGCCATCATCTGCGACAGCGCGTCGAGCTTCTCTTCGAACATGCGGGAGATCCTGCCAGGGGCACGCGTGCGTCGGGGCTCGGCTCGACCTCACCCGGTGAACTTATGCGGTCACAGCACTAGCTGCTGTTCCACTGTTGGTGACGACCTACTTAATCCGCGTGATCTCCTGGGCCATCCGCGGCGCCAGCCCTCGCGGTTGCTGAAAAGTCACGCCCGTCAGGTGCTCGGGTTCGTTTCCCCTAAGGTCTTTCCCTGCGGAGCAAGATGCTCTGCGCTTCGTTACGGACGCCGGCATCCTCATCGGACGTCAACTCCCGCAACTGCTCAACAAGCTGATCTGCACCGTTCTCCGCTGACCAGCGGGGATCACCGGAGATTTCGGCCCACAGGTGATCAGCGGTTTCGAGATCCTGCGTGCGGGCGAGCGCCGTCAGCACGACGCGCAATCCATGGGCGTCCCCCCGTTGCATGAGGGCTTCCGCGGTCTCATGGATGACCCCTGTGTCATCGGGATCCAGCAGGAGGCGGTGAAGGACCTCGCGTACCTCAGGTGCCTGTGCCTCTTTGGCGAGGCGCCGTCCAGCGGTGGCCCTCACCGTCCACAACGGAGAGTCGGCCTCATGAATCGCGCTGGTGATCAACTCCACGCGCGTACGTTCCTGTTCGCGATCACCATGCACCCGCTCAACTCTAGGACCCCACGCCGACCATGCTGAACGGTCTCCCGAAACGTCAATAACGCTACGAGCAGGCCCAGAAGACAATCAACCGAGACCAGAGTGTCAACCATCAATCGAGCCAGGACAACCGGGACAGGACACAGCCGGGAAGGCGGTCCATGATTCATACCTTCCCTACGTCATCAAGCCGCCGCCCGATGGGCGGCGGGCGGCCGGGCGGTCCGGGCGGGCGATCCGA